>NZ_MBDT01000031.1:0-433 GCF_001702295.1 Pseudomonas sp. S3E12 | reverse complement strand
CGGTCAGGTCAATCTTCGGCAGTTGATTGCCGGCGTTAACGAAGTCAGCGCCCTTCTGTGTCAGCACGACGTTGTTATCAACGATGGCGTAGTAACCATCAGCATTGCTGTTACCCGTGAAGGAGACGGTCAGGCCTTCGCGTGGGGTTTCTTCGTCGGTCGCGGTGAAGCGGCCAGCGACGGTACCCGCCGTAGCGGAGTTTTCATCGATGGTTTCTGGGGAAACGCTGATGACCGGCACGTCGTTGTGCAGGGTAACGGTCGGTTGGCCAGTGCCGTTGGAGTTCAGGCCTTCAGGATCAGTGACGGTCAGATCGATCTTCGGCAGTTGATTGCCTGCGTTGACGAAGTCCGCGCCCTTCTGGGTCAGTACAACGTTGTTGCCAGACAGGCTGTAGTAGCCGTCTGCGTTGCTGTTGCCGGTGAAGGAGAC
>NZ_MBDT01000030.1:0-242101 GCF_001702295.1 Pseudomonas sp. S3E12 | reverse complement strand
CCGTTGGAGTTCAGGCCTTCAGGATCAGTGACGGTCAGATCGATCTTCGGCAGTTGATTGCCGGCGTTAACAAAATCCGCACCTTTCTGAGTCAGTACAACGTTATTGCCGGACAGGCTGTAGTAGCCATCCGCGTTGCTGCTGCCGGTGAAAGAAACAGTCAAACCTTCGCGTGGCGTTTCTTCATCAGTCGCGGTGAAGCGGCCAGCGACGGTGCCCGCCGTAGCGGAGTTCTCATCGATGGTTTCTGGCGCGACGCTGATCACTGGCACGTCGTTGTGCAGAGTAACGGTCGGCTGGCCAGTGCCGTTGGAGTTCAGGCCTTCAGGATCAGTGACGGTCAGATCGATCTTCGGCAGTTGATTGCCGGCGTTAACAAAATCCGCACCTTTCTGAGTCAACACAACGTTGTTATCAAGGATGGCGTAGTAGCCATCCGCGTTGCTGTTACCCGTGAAGGAAACAGTCAACCCTTCGCGTGGTGTTTCTGCATCGGTCGCGGTGAAAGTACCAGCGACGGTACCCGCTGTAGCGGCGTTCTCATCGAGGGTTTGCGGCGCAATACTGATGACGGGCGCGTCGTTGACCGGTGTAATCGTCACCGTCAACGTGCTGCTCGAGCCGGTATTGGTGGTGTAGCCAATCTGCGGCACTTCGCCGCTGTAATCCTTGACCGGCGTAAACGCATACGCGCCATCGGCACCAATCGTGATGCTGCCCACGCCTGCAATGATGGCGGTCTGGCCCGCGTTGTAGGTGGTACCCGCCACGTTGAAGGTCGCGACAGTCAACACGTTATCAATGTCGCTGTCATTGCTCAGCACGTTGCCGGTAGCGACGCTATCTTCGACGATTGTGTTGGTATCGGCAACCAAGACGCTGGGATCATCCACAGCAACAACAGTGGAAGTTGCCGGCGCAGGATTGATCGCCAGGTTCTCGTAATTACCACCGGTGGCACTGGTAATGGTGGCGCTGACGGTAAGGTCTTTGCCATCCGCCAGGTTGGCAGGTGTGTCGATACTGACCGTACCGGTGGTTTTACCGGCTTCGATGGTAATGGTCTGGTCGTTGGACAGCTTGATGACAACGTCGGTCTGCGCCGCGTTGGTCACCGTCGCGGTGTAGACGATCTTGCCGCCCTCATCCACCGATGCAGTCGCAGTCAGGGTGACGGTGGTGGTGTCGATGGTGTCGTTGATCTGCGTCACCGCCGGCGTCGGGTCGGTGGTGATGATCAGGTTGCCGCCGCCGGAGGTACCGGCGATGGTCGCGGAAATCGACGAAGCGTCCAGGTAAGGCGTGTCATTACCGGCAAACGTGACGTTCAGCACACCCGAGGTCTGGCCGGCGGCGATCACGACAGCGAGGCCGTTGGACAAGGTCACGGTGAGGTCGCTGGTCGGCGCCTGGGTGATAAACACCGTGTAGGCTACAACACCACCGGCTTCGGTGATGGTTGGCGTGGCAGTCAGGGTGATGGTGACGTTGCGTGGGTCGACGCCATTATTGTCGGCGCCAGTGAGAACAGTGTTCACCGCATCAGCGGCATTCAAGCCGGTCGTCGGGTAGCCGATGGTGGGGTCAACCACGCCTGCGGTGGCGTCCAGCACAACAAAGCTGTGACCGCCGCCTACGGAACCGCCGTCTGAACCAGCAGCGGTTTGGCCGGCGGCAGTGGCTTCGAGGTCTTGGGTCGGGTCGGCGCCGGCAGCGATGGCTTGCTGGAGTTCAGCAACAGACGGTGCGGCTTGAGCAGTGGCGGCGCTGAGGTCGGTGGACGAGTCAGGAGCGTTTGCGCTCCACTGGCTGTCACGGCCCAGATCGAGAATACGGCCGTCGGCCAGTTCCAGAGACACGGCGCCTGCCGGGCCGGTGTCGATCTGCTCCCCAGCGAACAAGCGATCCCCTTCTACAAGCAGACGACGAATCCCTTCAGGGGAAACCGCAAACACCTGACCGACAATGCTTTTGACGACCGCAACGCTGCTCATAAAAAAGACTCTCCGTGTATTACCGTTCAATGGTATCCATCATGGAGACCGGCTTCTTTCTCTTTGCCGATCGATAGCTGGAGTACTTACATTTTGCGTGGTTATTTTGGCGTCAATAATTTGTTGTTTGGTTCATCAAATTACTTTTCCGTCAAGGTATTGACCTATTGGGCGTCATCCTAAACAATCCGCCCAGTAATGTCACATTGATATTTAAGCGGCCTCGCGACTTTCTGTTTACGCCCTTCGGCACCCAAGAAAAACGGGCGTTTCGAGTTGCCACTCCAATGCAATATTCCAATTTTGTTGCGGTTTTTCAGGCAACCAATCCCCGGGGAAACACCAAAATGCGTTTGCAACTTTTTAAAGCTATGCCTTTTGCTTTAGCCGCCAGTTTCGTTCAGGCGCAGACCCTGCCCGAGGCAATGCAAAGCGCTGTGGAAAACCACCCGGAGATCCAGGCAGCTATCAATGCGCGCATCGCCGCTGACTACCAGGTCAGAGAGGCCCAGGGCGGTTATCTGCCCAAAGTCGACGTGTTGGGCGGTTATGGCCGTGAAAGCTCCGACAACACCTCGACCCGCGCCGCCAGCAACAGCCATGATTGGAAAACCCTGAACCGCGGCGAATCGACCATCCGCCTGCAACAAAATTTGTTCCAGGGCTTTGGCACCATTAATGAAGTCGGCCGCCAACAAGCCACCGCCAACTCCCGTGGGTATGCGCTGCTCAATACGTCCGAGCGCACCGCACTGACGGTCGCCCAGGTTTATCTGGATGTCCTGACCCGTCGCGAGATGGTGCAATTGGCAGAAGACAACCTGAAAAGCCACGAACGCATTTTTGACCAGATCAAACTGCGTACCAGCCGCGGCGTGGGCAGGATGGCGGACATGGACCAGGCCGAAGCCCGCCTGGCTCAGGCGCAAAACAACCTGATCACCGAGCAGACCAACCTGGCGGACGCCAATACCAACTTCCTGAGCGTGGTCGGCAAAGAGCCGGACCAGCTGGAAAAGCCGATGGGTATTGTGACCGCCCTGCCGGCCAGCCTGGATCAGGCACGCCGTGAGATGATCGCGGACAGCCCGGTGTTGCGTTCTGCCGAGTCAGACATCGCGGCTGCCGAAAAGCAGTACGAAGCCGCCAAGTCGACCTTCTACCCGCGCTTCGATGCGGTGCTGCAACGCTCGGCCAACAACAACATCGGCGGTGAAGAAGGCCATGACAATGGCTACTCCGCCATGCTGAACATGCAGTTCAACCTCTACAACGGCGGCAGCGACAAGGCCAGCCTGCAGTCCAAGGCCTCCCAGGCCACTCAGGCGCTGGACATTCGCAACAACGCCCTGCGTCAGTTGAACGAAGAACTCGGCCTGGCGTGGAACGCCTACAACAATGCCAGCCAGCAGGTGCCGATCGCGCAACAGTACGTCGACCGCAGCACCAAAGTGCGCACCTCTTACCAGCAGCAGTTCAGCCTGGGTGAGCGTACACTGCTCGACTTGCTCGACAGCGAGAACGAACTGTTCACCGCTCAGCAGCGTTTGGCACAGATCAAGAGCCTCTATATCTACACCCAGTATCGAATCAAGGCCGACATGGGCCAACTGCTGAGAAGTCAGGGTGTGGTTGCCCCGCTGGCATCAGTTGTGCAGAACGATATTAAACCGTCGGTAAACCTGCCAGGGATGAACTGATTCTTGACGGCGTTGGACCACACAACCGTTTAAGAGAGAGTCAGCTTGGATTCTGAAATAGGTTTGGCGCAACTCAACCATGACCCGCGCACTCAGCATGACGACCCGTTGCTGGATGGGTTGTTGGCTCTCTGCTCACTGCATTACAAGCCTGCCAGCCGGGCCATGCTGACCACCGGCCTGCCCTTGGCTGGGCAGCGCCTGAGCCCCGACCTGCTGCCGCGTGCAGCTGCACGGGCAGGTTTGCAGGGGCGTTTGCTGCAGCGCAAGCTGGAGCAGATCCCATCCATCGCATTGCCGGCCTTGCTGCTGTTAAAGGAAGGGCGCAGTGCGGTGCTGTTGGGATGGGAAGGCGATACCGCCCGCCTGTTGCTCAGCGAAAGTGACGGCGGCGAAGTCCAGGTCACCCGTGAGGTGTTGAGCCAGGATTACAGCGGCCGGGTGTTCTTCGCCCAACCGCAGCATAAATTTGATATCACCAGCGGCACGCTGATCCCGCGCGCACGCTCGTGGTTCAAGGACACGCTCAAACGTTCGCGCTGGCTCTACGCCGACGCCATCGCCGCGAGCCTGGTGATCAACCTGATCGCCCTGGCCGCACCGCTGTTTGTGATGAACGTGTACGACCGCGTGGTGCCGAACCAGGCCACCGCCACCCTGTGGGTGCTGGCTATCGGTATTTGCGGCGCCTACCTGTTCGACTTGTTGCTCAAGAGCATGCGCAGCCTGTGCCTGGACCTTGCGGGCAAGAAAACCGACCTGATCATTTCCGCGACGCTGTTCGAGCGCATCGTGGGCATGTCGATGAAAATGCGCCCGGCGCGCGTCGGCAGCTACGCCTCCAACATCCACGAGTTTCAGGGGATGCGCGACTTCCTCACCTCCCTGACCCTCACCAGCCTGATCGATTTGCCTTTTACCCTGATCATCCTCGCAGTGATCGCGCTGCTGGGCGGCCACCTGGTGTGGATTCCCATCGTCGCCTTCCCGCTGGCCCTGGGTATCGGCCATTTCCTGCAAAAACCCCTGACCGCGACACTTGAGCGCACCATGGCCCTGGGTGCCGAACGGCAGTCGAGCCTGATCGAAACCCTCGCCGGGCTGGATGCGGTAAAGGTCAACAACGCCGAAAGCGAACGTCAATACCAGTGGGAACAGACCATTGGCACCCTCAGCCGCCTGGAACTGCGGGTCAAGGTCTTGTCCGGCCTGGCGATGAACATCACGTTGCTGATCCAGCAAGTGGCGGGCGTGGCGATGATCATCTTCGGTGTGTACCAGATCATCGACGGCACCCTCAGCATGGGCGGCCTGGTGGCGTGCTACATGCTCAGCGGCCGCGCGCTTGGCCCGTTAGCCCAGCTGTCGGGCCTGCTCACCCGCTACCAGCAAGCCAAGGTGACGATGGTCTCGGTGGACCAGATGATGGAGCTCCCCCAGGAACGCAACTTCGACGAGCGCCCGCTCAGCCGCAAATCGCTGCAAGGTGCGATGACGTTCCGCGAGGTCGACTTCACCTACCCGAACCAGCAAACCCTGGCCCTGCGCGGCATCAACCTGAATGTTCGTCCCGGCGAGAAAATCGGCATCATCGGCCGCAGCGGCTCGGGCAAAAGCTCGCTGGCCAAGCTGCTGGTCGGCCTGTACCAGCCGGACTCCGGCTCGTTGCTGGTGGATGGCGTGGACATCCGCCAGATCGACGTCAGCGAATTGCGCCACAACATCGGCTACGTTGCCCAGGACATCCAACTGCTGGCCGGCACCTTGCGTGACAACCTGGTCTCAGGGGCGCGCTACGTGGACGATGAGATGGTGCTGCAAGCCGCAGAACTCGCCGGCGTGCATGAATTCGCCAGGCTGCACCCGCAAGGTTACGAACTGCAAGTGGGCGAGCGCGGGCAAAACCTCTCCGGCGGCCAGCGCCAGAACGTTGCCCTGGCGCGTGCGCTGCTGCTGAACCCGCCGATTCTGCTGCTGGACGAACCCACCAGCGCCATGGACAACACCGGTGAAGAGCGCTTGAAACAGCGCCTGCAGTCGGTTATCGAAAACAAGACGGTGATTCTCGTCACCCACCGCGCTTCGCTGTTGAGCCTGGTCGACCGCCTGTTGGTGATCGACCGTGGCCAGATCCTCGCAGACGGTCCAAAGGCGGCCGTTATGGAAGCGCTGAAAAAGGGGCAGATCAGTGTTGCTTAAGTCCGGCGCAGGCCGTTTGAAGGACGTTATCTTCCGCTATTTCAAGGGCCGCGACTCCCTCGATGACCAGCCACTGCCCGAGGTCGAAAAGGCCCTGATCGACGACGCACCCCGCATCGTGCGCCTGACCATCTGGGGCGTGATCGGCTTCTTCGTGTTCCTGCTGCTCTGGGCCCACTTCGCGATCATCGACGAAGTGACCAAGGGCGAAGGCAAGGCGATCCCCTCGTCGCGCATCCAGAAGATCCAGAACCTGGAAGGCGGCATCGTCGCGCAGATCTACGTGCATGAAGGGCAGATCGTCGAAGCCGGCGCGCCGTTGATCCGCCTGGACGACACCCGATTTGCCTCCAACGTCGGCGAAACCGAAGCCGACCGCGTGGCCATGGAACTGCGTGTGGAACGCCTCAGCGCCGAGGTCGACAATCGACCGCTGAACATCACCGATGCCGCACGCAAAGCCGTGCCCAACCAGGCCTCGAACGAAGAGTCGCTGTACCTCAGCCGCCGCCAGCAGCTGGCAGACGAAATTGGCGGGCTGCAACAGCAGCTGCTGCAACGCCAGCAGGAGCTACGTGAGTTCAGCTCCAAGCAGGACCAATACCGCAACAGCCTGAACCTGCTGCGCCAGGAAATCGGCATGTCCGAACCACTGGTACAGCAAGGCGCGATCTCGCCGGTAGAAGTGCTGCGCCTCAAACGCTCCGAGGTCGAAACCCGCGGCATGCTCGACGGCACAACCCTGGCCATCCCCCGCGCCCAGGCCGCCATCAACGAAGTGCAGCGCAAAATCGACGAGACCCGCGGCAAGTTTCGCAGCGAAGCCCTGGCTCAATTGAACGAAGCCCGCACCAACCTGAGCAAGGCCCAAGCCACCTCCAAAGGCCTGGAAGACCGCGTCAGCCGCACCATGGTCACCTCGCCCGTGCGCGGCATCGTCAAGCAGATGCTGGTCAACACCGTCGGCGGCGTGATCCAGCCCGGCAGCGACATGGCCGAAGTGGTGCCACTGGACGACACCCTGCTGGTGGAAGCGAAGATCCGCCCACAGGACATCGCCTTCCTGCACCCCGGCCAGGAAGCCATGATCAAATTCACCGCCTACGACTACACCATCTACGGTGGCCTCAAAGGCAAACTCGAGACAATCGGTGCCGACACCGTGATGGACGAAGAAAAGAAAAACACCTTCTACGTCATCAAGTTGCGCACCGACCGCAGCCACCTGGGCACCGATGAGAAACCGTTGCTGATCATCCCGGGCATGGTTGCCTCCGTGGACATCATCACGGGCAAGAAAAGCATCCTGAGCTACCTGCTCAAGCCGATCATCAAATCCCGCGCAGAGGCGATGCACGAGCGTTGATTTTTTGCTGGCGGCACGGAGAAATGCGGGGAGATGTGCGAAAACTTGGGTTTTCGCAAAAATAGTCAGATTTCAGGGGTTTACAGAACCTTGGCAGTCGCTATAATCGTCGCCCTAACACGCCGGTATAGCTCAGTTGGTAGAGCAACTGACTTGTAATCAGTAGGTCCCGGGTTCGACTCCTGGTGCCGGCACCATACAAGGTTCCAGAGAAGGCTTTCAAAATCTCTGAAACCCCCGAAAAACCCGCCTTCTGGCGGGTTTTTTCGTTTTGGCGTTCCGTCGGATTCCGCCAAAATCTTATGGATACCAGCCGTTTTAAGGATAAAGATAGGGGTAAGGTCATTCGATAAAGGGAGGAGTACCCTTATGTCGCGCACCACTGCCCCGCTCTCTGATTCGGCTTGCCGTTCAGCCAAGCCCACCGACCGCGCCTACAAGCTTTTCGACGGCGACGGCCTCTACCTTTTAGTCCAACCCAATGGCCGCAAAGGCTGGCGTTTCAGGTATGTAAAACCTGATGGTCGTGAAGGGCTGACCTCGTTTGGCAACTACCCCGTGGTCGGCCTCGCCGATGCGCGCAAGAAGCGGCTGGAGGTCAAGCGGATGCTGGCGGAAGGTATCGACCCCATCGAGTCCAAACATCAAGCCAAGACGCAAGCCACAATCCGAGGCCGAACCTTTGAGGACGCAGCCTTGGACTGGCACAAAGCGATGTCTGCCAAATGGGCTCCGGGCCATGCCAAGACGGTCCTGAGCCGCCTTAAAACCCATGTCTTCCCGCTGATCGGCGCTCGCTCTATTGTCGATCTGGACACCCATGACCTGATGCAACCTCTGGAAGCGATCCAGAAACGCGGCACGATTGACGTCGCTTTAAGGGTACAAAACTACCTGCAAAGCATCATGCGCGAGGCGAAACGTGCTCGACAGATCGCGGCAAATCCTGCCTCCGACCTTGAAGGTTTGATCAAAGCCCCGAGGGTGATTCACCGCCCTGCTTTACCCTTATCGCGTCTGCCTGAATTGCAGGAGCGCATCGACACCTACAGAGGCCGCGCACTTACCCGGCTGACGGTCATGCTCTCGCTGCATGTGTTCGTCCGCTCCAGCGAACTGCGCTTCGCCCGCTGGAGCGAGTTCGACCTCAAGCGCGGCACCTGGGAGATACCGGACACTCGACCCGCATTGGACGGAGTACCCTTTTCAACAAGGGGAACGAAGATGGCCGGGGACATCCACCTTGTACCCTTATCGCCGCAAGCCGTGACCCTGCTTGAACAGATCCGCACCCTCACCGGTGAATTCGACCTGGTATTTGCAGGTGACGCCAACCCGTCGAAACCGATGTCTGAAAACACGGTGAACAGCGCGCTTCGAAATATGGGTTACGACACCAAAACCGAAATCTGTGGCCATGGCTTCCGCTCGATGGCCTGTAGCTCACTGATTGAGTCAGGACTGTGGTCCGAGACCGCCATTGAAAGGCAGATGAGCCACAAAGAACGCAACAACGTCCGCGCCGCTTACATCCACAAGGCAGAGTTCATCGAGGAGCGCAGGCTGATCATGAACTGGTGGAGCCGGTACCTGGAAGCCAACCGGCAAGAGCAAGTCACCCCCCACGAATTTGCAAACCAAATCGGAGCGAACGTCACTCGCCTAAAAGCAAAACGTGGCGCAACGGAGTAAATGCTCGGTCTTCATATCTCAGTGATCCGCTTGTCCACGCGGGTCCATCCAAACAGGGCTGCAAAGCCGCCCTGTTTGGATGGACCTCACTTAAAAAATCTAAAGCCCACTCAACTGTCTGTGGAAAACCACAGATTTCCACCGGTGGATAATTTCATCCACCGCCGCAGAACTCCCAAAAATTCGAGCCTTGACCCGAATTATCCACAGGCGTAGAAAAGATCGGGCAAAGCGCTGTCGTTGACAGCAACCCCAGTAGCCAGAACCTTTAAGGCTACGCCACACCCTGGTGGTTCTCCCAAAGTGCGATTAGCGTCCGGCGGCTCGCACGGTCACAGCGATGTGATGGATGCCTACTTTTACCAGTGTGCCCACTGCGGCAACACATCCCCTTGCATAGCTGCCCTGCAGCAACCTATCCGCTTGGCCATTTCTTTGCGCCAACCTGCGCCCGTCTCTTTCTTCCGGAAAGAGACGGGCGCTCCTACCGCTGCTGCAGCCCAACTCGTACAGGGCTTTACGGCATTCCCCCTCGTGACAATCGGCGTGACAAACACCGAAGTCACTAGCAACAGCGATGCAGATGATGGTGCCGCAGCCCACGGAATGGACTGCACCTGACTGACAGTCAGGCATGCCCCGGTCATCGCATCACTGCCTTCACCCGACTCAGGATCTCGCAGCGCTGGTCTCGTCAGCCAGTGCAGCCTCCGCCCGCCCACTTCTTCGCAAGTGTTCAGGAGGCCAGATCATGAGATGCCCAAGCTCCCGGTCGTAAAGAGCCGTCAGTCCCGCGTTAGTGGACAACCCTCACAGGTCGCAGGGGCCTTGATCCCTGATAACACTCAACATTCTTGGCGGGATGACGTGGGGAAGGTTTCAAAGATTTTGGCTTCGAGAGGAGTTTGATCATGGCGTTGGTCGGTAATCGGGATGGGCGCAATTTTGGTTATGGCCGGCAACTGAGCTACGCCGGGCCGCAGGCGCTGAAAGACATGTTCGGCGGTGGGCATTACGGGACTGTCAAAGCACACACCGATCGCTGGCAAGCGTTTGTGCGCTGGTGTCGGTCCGAAGATGGGCCGGGATTCAACGATGCGAGGAAGATCGACCGGCAGACCTTGCTGGACTACGCAGGATATCTGCGCCAGCAAGTTGAACATGGTGAGCTTGCCATCGCGACTGCGCAAAACCGATTGTCCAGCGTCAACCGAACCATGGCGGCGCTCCGCGGTGACCAGTATGTGAAAGTGCTAAGCCCGAGCAAGGCGCTGGGAATGCAGCGCACCACTGTTCGAACTACGATTCCGCAAGGTCAGGATCGTGACCAAGTGATGAAGATCATCGATGCACTCTGCGAACATCAACTGGCGCGCGCTGCTGCCATTGTGTACCTGGCACGAGCCATCGGTATGCGTTTACGCGAGGCCATTTTGGCCGACCTTTCGCGCCTAAAATGTGAAGCAGAGAAATTCGGCAGAGTTAATATCCAGGAGGGTACCAAGGGCGGACGCTCTGGAGCCTCGGCACCTCGCTGGATCATGGTGAACGATTACATCCGTGACGCACTGGCATTCGCCCAACATTTCTCGCCTGACGGTAGCCGCAATCTGTTAGCCCCGCACGAAAGCTACCTGGACTTCATACAGGCCACCGTCCGTTCGGTTCGAGACATCCTCCATACGCACGAACTCAAAGGCTTCCACGACTTGCGCGCGGCCTACGCATGCGAACGCTATGAACAAATCACCCAGCATCCCGCGCCCATCAGCGGTGGCCGTTGCTACCAACTCAACCGACGCCTCGATCAGGAAGCCCGAGAGCAAATCAGCTATGAGCTTGGACACGGCCGTATGGACGTGGTATCGGCTTACATTGGGGGGAGAGCATGAGCAAGCCATTCGATATGGAGCTTTTCCTGGGGGGCGTCCTGACTGGATCGCCTACCACACGCCAGCGCCATCTTCACCAAGCTAAAGCCATTCAAATGGCAATTTCTAACCGCTGGTTCCGAGATAATCCATGGACGTGGCAGCTAAAGCACTACAGATGGTTCCTCGATCAGGAAATGAAACATCTGGCGGCCACAACTCGATACTACTATTACCTCACTTTACGACTGATTTGCTTCCGCTTAGGCAAGCCGTGGCTGACGAAAACATTGCTGAAAATCGCTGACGTCAGGGCCATACGATGATGAGACGACGTTAAATAAAGCAGTTTATGCGGTGTCGGAATCCTCCGGTAACCGTCTAAAAATTCCCGCATAGGAATTAATGATCTAGAATTGCGCACCGCCTGCGTTCCAAATGTTAGGCAAAGCTTGGAGGGATCGTGTCAACAAACGCATCGCAGCTCTCAGCGCTGTCGCGACTATTTTCATCTGGCGTTTTCCGAGAAATTGCGAAACGGGGCCAGTCGAGTCTGTTCGCTCGCCTGTTGGCTCAGGCAAAAATTTCTTGTGCTTCGGATCAGAGTGTCGGGGATGCGTTCGATGCAGCATTCGCTCTTCTTCGCCGCTCCGGAATGCGCGACGAGTATGTGTATCGCGCAGCCTTAACCCAAAATATTCTACTGGGTACGCATTCACTCAATACAGCATGCATGCTGACAGAGTTCAGGGCAGGCTCGTGCAAAGCAGATCTTGCGATCTTAAACGGAACAGCTACCGTTTATGAAATAAAGTCTGAGAGAGACTCGCTTACTCGCTTGGCGAATCAAATCTCCAACTATCAGAAAGTTTTCGCAAAGGTATATGTAATTGTAGGGGACGGACATGTTAACGACGTGCTGGAGAATACTCCTATTGATATCGGGGTCATGTGTCTAACTCGCCGACATCAAATCACTAAGATTCGAAATGCCGCTGACCGCCCAGACAGAGTTTGTCCTGTTACGATTTTTGAATCCCTCCGTTCAAGCGAAGCTTGCGAAATCCTTAATGGACTCGGTGTCGCTACTCCCCAAGTCCCGAATACGATGCTTCATAGCGCTTTACGCGAATGCTTTGCCGGCTTAGCCCCTGAAGCTGTACACCAAGCGATGGTGGAGACTTTAAAACGCACGCGCAGCTTGGCTCCACTCAAAGATTTTGTCGTAAACCTTCCCATTTCGCTTCAACCAGCAGCACTTTCTATCAAAATCCGCCCCGAAGATCAGAATCGTCTTATAACGGCTTTGCGCACGCCAATTTCAAGTGCCATGGACTGGACATAAACATAATGTATTACCCATATTTTCGTGGTAAGCAATTTGAGTTGATATCTGTTCGTGAGAAAGCCGAAATTTTCGCAAAATCTGACTTTGTCCCTATTATCGAGCCTGTACGGGAAGCGCTCAATGGGCTCGATAAATCCTTGAAAGCAGTTTGCGATGTTCATGGAAAAGTTGTCGTTATCGTCAATCCGTATCATGGCGATCATCGTGAGAACGGAGCAGGAATAACAGAATTACTCAAAACCTTCATAGGCAAGGACTCCGTTGGGGTAGGAATATTATTGCGCCAGGACATCGACGTGGCAGAGGCAATAGCCCACTGCAATCGACATCCCAACCATCAATTAACCTTCATCCATGCGGGATTTACCCACGGTAAAGAGCTTGCTGCAGCACTTGGCGACAGACTCGAAGAAACGCGCAATGTATTTAACGAAACATATTGCCCAAAAACCTATCGGAAGCATTTTTTAGGAAGCGAACGTATTCTCCTCCGTGATGGGTTTAAACGCCGTCGCAACCGTGACTATCCCCCGGTAGAATTATTTAGCGATCTGAACGTGACCTTTGAAGAAGAAGGGATGAATGGATTTGGGGATTTCTCAATTGTCGGCGACGATTACTCAGAGTCCGGCGGCCCCGCCTACGCCGTAGCAATTCATTTAACATTCATCGACCCGGATCAAGATGATGCAATGTTTGTCTATCATTTCGTGTCTGATAGCCAAGACACCCCTACCGACCCTGCAGGAAAATTCGCAGAAGCGTTGGAAAAACTAATAGAAAAACTAGACTCAGGCGAGTCGAACCTCTACGAAACATCTGCGATCCAAGAGTTGCGTGAACTATCGAAGAAAGGGCATTTTCCAGGTCTCGGATATTTGAAAAAGCTATCACTAAATCATCACATTGAGACACTTGCAAAATTTTTTAGTTGAGAATAGCTATGACCAAATGTTGTCCTGAGTGTTTCGGAGACCGAGGTTTAAGCAAAGATATTATTCCATTAATCTCTGATGGAAGAGGCGATTGCGACTTCTGCAAATCCACAGACGTGGAACTAGTCCCCCCAAGAATTCTTGCAGACTGGTTCCAACTTTTAATCAGCATTTATGAACCAGACCCAAATGGAAAGTCACTCGTAGAATGGCTGAAAGAAGATTGGCAACTATTCTCACATCCACATATGGATGTTGCACACTCAAAGGAACTTCTTGGAGAAATCCTAGATGACGGCGAAATAGTTAGAAGAAGTTTCTCACCGTCAGAAAGATACAAGAGTGAGGTCCTAGTTAGATGGGAGACCTTACGCGATGAATTGATGTATAAAAATCGTTATTTTTTGGATCAACCGCTCGATACCGACCGGTTGAAAGAACTTCTAAGCCACCTTCCTGCTGACGATCTTCCGAGCCTGTGGTATCGAGCGCGCATTCGTACCGGCGACGTTACCTATCCAATTGGAGATATGGGTCCGCCTCCGAAACGACTGTCCTCTCATGGGCGAGCAAACCCACCAGGGATCCCATATTTATATGTGGGCTCAAAGCCCGACACCGCAGCTGCGGAAGTACGTCCGCATACAGGTGAAATAGCCTGCGTTGCCGAGTTTAGAATCGAGCCGCCACTCAAGGCGGTAGATCTTCGGAACCCCCGAAAGCTTGTATCCCCATTTTTGCTGGGAGATGCTGGTGCAATCGGCCAATTACGTGCGGATATACCATTCCTCGAACGCTTGGGAGAGGAGCTTACTCGACCAGTCCTGCCACAAGGAGCAGCGATTGATTATGTCCCCAGCCAGTACCTTTGCGAGTTTATAAAAAAGAGTGGGTACGATGGGGTCGTTTATCGGAGTTCGGTTAGCGAGGGAATGAACCTAGCTCTATTTAACCCCGACAAAGCTGTGGGAGGTAATGTCGCGATTTATAAAATCAGCCGCGTATCAGTAGACGTACAACCAGCATGAATTTAACAAAGCTTACTCTTGGGCAAGCGAAATTCTATTTTGCAAACGCGACCAATGAGACTTAAGCTGCTTCTTAATTGAATTCGACCCCATTATTGAAGCAGCTCTGTACCCATAAGCTATAAAATTCCGCCTCCCCAAGTAAGAATATCGACTATAAAGTTTCTTGAGATACATAGATCGTGGCAATTGCCCACGTTCAATGCGCAACGTATTGCATTTTTCCATTGTTTTCTGAGCTAGCCACACACCCTTCCTCTTACGCTCTTGATATCTCGCAAGCGATGCGGAGCGAAGATAAATTCGCTGTCCATCGAATATAAAACCAAGGTACTGCAAAGGTTTATCCGCTCTAAGCCCATATTGTGCAATACGGAAAGTCCTAGTCTCTGTTTTTGAGCTTTGAACCTCAAGACTCATATTTGATATTTGGGAAGACACGAAATCCGTCACTCCACCCTCTGAACCGATAGGAACGATGACTAGAATGTCGTCGCAATACCTGTAGTAGGTCCCACCAAGCCTAGATACATGATCATAGACGGCAGCATCAAATTCCATCATATAAATATTCGAGAGCATCGAACTGATAGGAGAACCTTGCGGTATACCTTTTATGTCGGTATTAACTTCAACAAACTTCTCAGCACGAACTACGTCTCTAAACTCCGAGGGAGTACAAATACGAATTCGATTATTTCTGGGATTATTTTTTGATATTTCCAACCTTTCATACAATGCATCTCGATCAACGAACGAAAACTTCGTTAGTGATCTGAACACCTTGTAATGGTCAGCAGGCAGACTCGCGCAGCCCAGCAGCTTACCCCAAGCCTGCTTGAGAGTATTGTGATTCAGATTATCAAAAAACCCTTTCACATCTAAAGCTATGGCACAACACTCGCCCTTAGAAGAGATATCGACAAATGCTTGGTATGCGAAATCAATGTTGCTCTTACCTAAAGACCTGAACGCAAGTACTGAATCCCCCCATAAACAAGAGGCCAGCTCCGTTTCATAAAGATCATCCAATAATTGACAATAATACGAATAAATATGGCTATCCATATGTGAAGCATAAGATATCGGCCTGACTTTTGGCTCCTTCGCCTGAACCTTTTTATAGGTCTTATCGAAGAAAACTTTCTGCGAGCTTACTGCATATCTAATAAACGGATAAAAAGAATGAGCTGCTACTACTTTTGGCTCAGCAACCACACGAGATGCCGTAATTTTACTAACTTGAGGATCGAAGTGAAGATAGCCGCGGGATTTAAACCATTCCTTCATTATCTTTATCCTTCCGTAGATATAGAGCCAACCGATCAGGCTTAGGATGGCGGCAATCCAAAACCACCTGATCGGATAAACCCATATGTTCCTCACATCTTCAATCAGTTTCCTGACTTGGCCGCTATTGCTAGGATTGACGTATCATGTCAGCGTCACACTTGGAGTACCTATGAATATAAGTATCCGTGGGCTGCTCGTCTCATTACTCGTCACCGTCGGTTACGTAACCGTCGGTGCCGTCATGGGACTTGACAGCTTGTGATGCACCTTTGGATCTATACCCAAAGCCTCAAAATAGTAGCACATTGACACACAACACCAAGTAACCATCTTCATCCTAATTTGATTGTTCATCAGCTCATTACCTTAGGTAGGTTCAGAAAGCGAAGGTCTTGAGGTATTTTTAGAGATAGAAAAGTACGACATTTAATAAAATTATTTTAAAAATCAATACTTTAAAAACAGATTCGACTCCTGGTGCCGCACCATACAAAACAAAGCCCTCACAGAAATGTGAGGGCTTTGTTGTTTCTGGGTTAATACAACCCAGTCGCTCGCCTGTAAATCCTTCCCCAAACCGACAAACCGCTATTGGCCGACTACCAGCCGAAGCATAGCGTCTGCATGCCGTGTACACAGCGTATACAAAAATGTATGGAGCAGCGTTATGGCAGCCTCCCGTTCTGTCTTTCCAAGTAAAGCCCGAACTTGCCAGCGAGCTGGATCAACTGGCGCAGGCGACCGACCGAGATCGTCAATACCACCTGCAGCGCGCTTTGAGCCGCTACTTGGCTGATGAATCCTGGCATTTCAAAGCCGTGCAGGAAGGCATTGCAGATGCTAATGCTGGAGCGTTTCCCTCATGCAGGGAAAGCGTCTCCAGTGCCCGATTGCCGGGAGCTGATTATGACCACGTATGCGTATCGAGTGACCTATAGCTTGCCAGGTGACCGCGAAGCGCCCAGGTAATTGACCAACTGATTGCAAGTCAGTGGTCCAGACTCATCACCACAGCACAAAGCCCCATAACTCGGGGCTTTGTGCTGTTTGGCGTTTGAATGAATATCGGCAACTGCAAGAAAACAAACCCGGCCAGGGTAATTCAAAGGCCGTCAGGAATATGGAGGGAGAATTCCACCCCATCAAACAGGTGTAAACACTGTACAACCATGCGCCCGATCAATACGATGAGAAGCATTATCATTCACGCAGTGCGAGCCTCACATGCAGGATGCCAGCCCAACATCGTCCGTCGAACAGTTGTACGAGAATCATCACGGCTGGCTGCAGGGCTGGCTGAACCGGCGGTTGGGGCACAGTGCCGATGCCGAGGATCTGGCCCACGACACGTTCATCCGTGTGCTGCGCGCCCCTCAGCAGGTGCGCGAGTTGCGCCAGCCCATGGCGTTTCTCGCGGCGATTGCCAATGGACTGCTGGTCAATCGCTGGCGCCGCCAGGAGATCGAGCGGGCTTATCTTGAAGCGTTGGCTGCTCGGCCCGAAGGGGGGGAATCGTCACCCGAGGACCGGTATCTGGTGATCGAAACCTTGTTGCAGCTCGACTCGCTGTTGATTGGGCTCTCTGAGCGCATACGGCAGATTTTCTTCATGTCCCAGCTCGACGGCCTGACGTACCCGCAGATCGCTGCGCAGTTGGGTTTGACTGTGGCTCAAGTGCAACGGGCCATGGGCAAGGCATTCAGCGTTTGCTATGCGAGCCGTTTCGAATGAGGGCCGAGATTAATCCGCAGGTGCGCGATATCGCCATTGATTGGCTTGTCAGGATGCAGTCCGGGCTTATGAGTGCGCCTGATCTGGAAGCATTGCAGTGTTGGCGCGAGGCGAGCGATGAGCATGAGCAGGCCTGGCAACGTGTCGCCAGCTTGCCGCTGTTGCAGCAGCCCGGAGCGAATCTTTTGCGCGACGCCACCGCGCGCAGGGCACTGGCGTCGGCTGGGCCGGACATGCAGAAACGTCGGCAGTTACTCAAGCGCCTGTTGGTTCTTGGTGCGGTTGGCACAGTTGCCTGGCAAGGCGCGGGTTCCACGCCAGTGCGCGCCGCGCTGGCGAACTACCGCACAGGAACAGGCGAGCGTCGCCAGTGGACCCTGGTGGATGGCAGCTCGCTATGGCTGAACACGGCCAGTGCGGTGAACCTGGATTTTAATGAGCAGGTACGGCGCATCCAGATGATAGAGGGCGAGCTGGCCTTGAATGTGCGAGCAGAATCGCGCCCGCTGCAGTTGATCACGCCGGACGCGATCCTGCAGAGCCGCGATGCGCAGTTGCAGGTGCGCCATGACCGGCAGGGCACGCAGGTCACCGTCATGGGCGGCCAGGTGCAGGTGCACTCACGCGGCCAGCCAACGTCCTCTTCACTTGAGGCCGGATGGCAGGCACGGGTGGACCGCGTGGGTATCGGCGTACCGAGCCGCCCCGATCTGCTGGTCGCCCAGGCCTGGCTGCGCGGGATTCTGCCGGCGGATCGCCTGCGCCTGGATGCCTTGGTGGCGGAGCTCTCGCGTTATCGTCCCGGTGTTTTACGTTGTCACGAGCAGGTCTCAGGATTACGCCTCACGGGCAGTTTTTCGCTGGATGACACCGACGCAGCCTTGACCCTGGTAGCGCGCACGCTGCCGGTGCGTATCGAGCGCATGACGCGGTATTGGGTCTCGATCGTGCCCGCCTGAAATATTTTTTCCGCTGCACGATAGTTTTTTCGTACTCGCTTGGCCTATAGGGATCACCCACCCGCCAGAGGTGGGTCTTGACCCCTTAGGAGCCCCGTATGACTTCACCTTCCCGCGCCCTGCGTGCCCGTACGCTTGGGCTGTTGTTGCTCAGCGTGCAACCGCTTTGCAGCCTTCCAGTCTTTGCCGCGGGTAGTTCGCAGCATTACAGCATCGACGCTGGCCCCCTGGATTCTGCGCTGTCACGTTTCGGCGCACAGGCGGGGATTACCATGGCGGGCAGCTCAACGCTGACGGCCGGCAAGAAAACCCAGGGGCTGCAAGGCGATTTCAGTACTGAGGCCGGCCTGACGCAGCTCTTGCTCGGCTCGGGGCTGACCTATGAGCGCCAGGACGACGGTAGCCTGCTGCTGGTACCAAGCAACGGCGACGTGTTGGAGTTAGCGCCGACCGCCATCAGTGGCACCGCATACGACACCTCGTTGGGCCGCAACGATGGCCTGGTCGCCAGCCGGACCATGAGTGCCAACAAGACCGATACGTCGATCATGGAAACGCCGCAATCGATCAGCGTGGTCACCCGCAAGCAGATCGATGCCCAGCAGCCGCAAAGCATCGGGCAGGTGCTGCGCTACACGGCGGGGGTCAATGGTGAAGCCAACGGTGTCGATACCCGACGCGACACGATTAGTATTCGTGGCTTTGACGCGACGACTGGCGGTGGTATCTATCGCGATGGCCTGCGCCAGTACAGCTTTGCCAACCAGAGCCGTGCCGTGGGTGAAGTCTATGGGCTGGAGCGCGTGGAAGTGCTGCGCGGGCCATCGTCGGTGCTCTACGGTCAAAGCTCACCGGGCGGCATGGTCAACGTGATCAGCAAGCGTCCCACCGATGAGCCGCTGCATGAACTGGTGGCGCAGGCAGGCAGTTTTGATCGCAAGCAATTGGCTGCGGATTTCGGCGGGCCGCTTAGCGATGACGGCGTCTTGACATATCGCCTCACCGGGCTGTGGCGAGACAGCGGTACGCAAATCGACTACGCCCGTGATGACCGTCAATTCATCGCCCCGGCAATCAGTTGGCGCCCCTCGGACGACACCTCGTTGACGGTGCTGGCGTCCTTTCAAAAAGACCGCAATGTGCTGGGCTACTACGCGTTGCCCCGGGTAGGCACACTCGACAGCTCGCGTTACGGACGGATCGCTACGGATCGTTTTGTCGGCGACCCTGACTTCGACAAGTACGATGTAGAACAGTGGTCACTGGGGTATCAGTTTGAACATCACCTCAATGATATCTGGACATTCCGCCAGAACGCCCGTTACAGCCGCTCCTATCAGGAACAGCGCACGATTTACCAGTACGGCCTGGATGACGACCAGCGCACCGTGGGCCGCTTCGGATATCTGGGCCACGAAAAAGTGAAGAATGCGCTGCTCGATAACCACTTCCAGGCCCAGTGGAACGCCGGCCGTTTCGAACATACAACGCTGGTCGGTATCGATTTGCAACACGCCAGTACCAACCAGTTGGGGGGTGGCAACGTGGTTGATCCCCTGGATATCTATGCGCCGGTCTATCACCAGGATTACAGCGACCTGGACGCCTTTTACGACATCAACCAGCGTCGTCAGCTAGACCAGGCGGGTGTGTATCTCTCGGAACAGCTCAAATTCGACGAACATTGGGTCTTTAACCTGGGCGGTCGCCAAGACTGGGCACGCTCGAAAACGGTCCATTACGCCACCGACACGGCGGCAGACCTCAAGCAGCGCGATCACGCCTTCACGTGGCGGACCGGTGTGATGTACCTGGCAGACAACGGCCTGGCGCCCTACGCGAGCTATTCCGAGTCGTTTTTCCCTAACATCACGGCAGTGGCGCGTGACGGCAGTGCCTTCGAACCCGAAACCGGTCGCCAGTACGAAGTCGGGATCAAATTCCAGCCCAAGGGCAGTGACAGCTACGTGACCGTCTCGCTGTTCGACCTGACGCGGCAAAACGTACTGACTGCCGATCCTGCCAACAATCGTTTCTCGGTGGCGACCGGAGAAATCCAGTCGCGCGGTATCGAACTGGAAAGCAAGGCGCAGGTGTCCGATGCGCTGGAGTTGATGGCCAACTACAGCTATTCACACCTTGAAATTACCCGCAGCAATACGGCCGATGAGAAAGGCAATCAACCTGGCAATACCCCTGAACAACTGGCCTCGCTCTGGTCGCAATACACCATTCAGGGCGGCGCGCTATCGGGCTTGGCGATAGGGGGAGGAGTACGCTATGTCGGCAAGAGCTATATCGACTCGCAAAACAGCGAAGGCATTCCCCACTACACGCTGTTTGACGCCAGCCTGAGCTACGACCTGGGCAAGCTGTCTTCATCCTATGCAGGGGCGAAGCTGGCGCTCAATGCGTCCAACCTGACCGATGAAACCTATGTCTCCCAGTGTGGTTACACCGGCGACAGCTGCAAATACGGGTATCGCCGAAATGTGACCGGGTCGGTGAGTTACAACTGGTAAGCACCACCTTGGCGACCGGATCGGCACGTAGCGCAATTGCCAGACAAAACCGCTTTCGTACTCGATATTTCAACAGCGTCGGCCGATAGAGGGCGTTGACAGCGGACTGCTTTCGGCAGCCTGCTGCCACGGCAGCTTTTGGCGGATTCCTGCCTATTCTCTACGGAAGGGATGATCGACAACGTTCGAATTCAGGAGGTTTACCACATATTCATCCTCGATCATCCCCTCCACGCCTCACCTCCCCTCCCGTTGAATCACCTCTTTTCGCGCCAAAGCTCCGGATTTCATCCTTTATGCCAAATTATGTATTGGCAATAATTATGGCGTATCCATAAAAAGGGATAATTGCATGAGCAGCATATTTCAGCGCCCTGAACTGGCTGAATCGATGGCAAACCAGCTTCTCAATCCAGGCGTATTAGATGAAGGTCTACGCTCAGGTCTTTTTCTGTCTGGCCTGCGCCGTACAGGTAAAACGACCTTCCTGCGCAACGACCTTATCCCAGCCCTGGAAGCAGCAGGCGCCCTGGTGATTTACGTCGACCTATGGAGCGATACGCTGGCCAACCCGGCAACGCTCGTGCACAACGCCATCCACAAGACCCTGAAAGAACTGCAAACGCCGGGCTCTTCAATCCTGGAAACGCTCAAGCGAGTCAGCAATGTCGATCTGGGCGCAGCAGGATTCAAGTTCGGTTTCAAACTCGACAGCATCGGCAACGCCGACGGCCCCACATTGGCGCAAGCACTCGCAGAGGTCGTCGACCAAGCGAAGACCGATCTCGTGCTGATCATCGACGAGGTGCAACATGCCATTTCCTCCGACGATGGCAACCAACTGCTCCTGGCCCTCAAGGCTGCTCGTGATGCAATCAACCCGCGCCCGAATACGCCGGGCTACTTCCTCTTTATCGGCACAGGCTCCCACAGAGCCCAGGTAAGCGAGCTGACCGCCAAACGCAACCAAGCGTTTTACGGCGCGACATCGGCCGCGTATCCACTGCTAAAGGGTGACTACGTTGAATTCCTGCTCAACCGACTGGCAATGACGGTGAAGAAGGAAAAGCTCCCCTCACTTGAAGCCGCTGTCGAAGCCTTCAATACCCTGGGCAATCGACCCGAGGAAATGCTCAAGGCATTGCGTCAGCTACTGCAACAGGGCGGTGATCCTGATCTTTTCCTCCCCGTGATTGCCAGCACCTTACGCTCAGCGGCGGCAAGTATTGAGCTTGAAAAAGTCGAACAACTGGGCAGCCTGGCTCAGGCGATTTTCAACAAGATCGCGGCTACGGAAGGCGATGCTCGGGGGATTTTCTCTACCGATGCAGCAGCGGAATATTCAATGACGATAGGTCGCGAAGTGCGGGTTGAAGAGATTCAACCCGTGGTGATTGCGCTGGTGGCGGAGAACATCATCATGCGGCGAGGGCATGGGATTTATGCGATTACGGATCAGTTTGTTCAGGAGATTTGGTTGGAGGAGCGGGCGTTGATTGAGGGGCGGTAGGGACAAGCAATAAATTTTCCACCTTAGTCACATGCTTGGACTTTGTAGGTCCGCTATTGATGATGCGGTGAAGGTGTTGGAGTCGCCTGGGAATACCGGGCTGTAAGTAGGGCTGTGAAGCGGCCCCAAAACCAGGCGCTTAGTTTTAACAGAAAAATCTCAGTGTCTTTATTGGGGCTGCTGCGCAGCCCGGCGCGGGGCAAGCCCGCTCACCACAGAGTGTGTGTGCCCGCATTTAAGGGTGGTGTAGATACCCAGGGGCGTTTTTTTCGGTATAAACCTGAACACCCCTGCGTTGTGAACGGACTCCCATGAACGCCCTGAAACTGATCTGCCTTCTCATCGTTTTCCCGCTGCTGCTGGCCGCCCTCGGTGGCTGGGAGCGTCAGCGTGCTGACGAAACCACCACTGCGGTGGCCGATTACTACGTCACGGTGACTATCGCTAAACAGCAACTCCAGGCGCTGGCGGCTAAGGAGCCGACAGCGATGGTCGCCCTGGTCGATGAAAAAATCAGCGTGCAAACGGCCCTCTCGCGGCTGGAAAAAATCGAAGCCGAGCTGCCCATTGCCCACCGCGTGAACCATGCGATGCGGGTCCTGGCGCCGTGGGTGATGGGCTTGGGTCTGTTGGCGGCGTTGATTGGTGCGGCTGCGTTGGCAGGTACGTACTGGGCCGGGCGGCGGGCACGGCAATCACGGGAGAGGTTATTGCAGGTGTTCTCCCTGGGCAGCCGCCTGTTGCCCTACGTGCTGGTGGGCCATGTGGCGGCAATGGCGGCGGCCGTCGCGCTGGCGTTGAGTTTCGAAGGCTTGGGGATGTGGCATATCGGCCGGCTGGGCAGTGGCGAAGTCAAGCTGATGGCGGTGCTGGGGGTGATCGCGGCGTTCTGTGTGTATTCGATCTGGCAGTTGCTCAGACAGCTGCGCCCTATGCTGGAGATGTTTAAGCCTGAGCCGCTGGAGATGTTCGGCCAGGTGGTGACGCCCGCGCAGGCTCCCGGGTTGTGGCGCCATGTGGACGCGTTGGCGGGTCGGCTCGGCGCGCTGCCACCGGACCACATCGTGGTGAGCCTGGCCCAGGGCTTTTACGTGACCTCCAGCGCGGCCACTGTGCAACCGGCGAATACTTTGCTGCAAGGGCGCACCTTGCATGTGCCGTTGCTGTATCTGGGCCTGCTGAGCCGCGAGGAAATCGGCGCGGTGATCGGCCATGAGTTGGCGCACTTTGTGGGGCAGGACACAGAATACAGCCTGCGCTTTTTGCCGATTTACGATGGGGTCAATCGCAGCCTGGAGGCGCTGTTGAACACGATGCTGGCCAGCGATTTTATCCAGGGACGGCTGATGCGGCCGTCATTCATGTTCGGTGTGTTTTTCATGCAGCGCTTTGATGACGCGGTGAACCACTGGAGCCGTGAGCGCGAGTTGCTGGCGGACGCTGCCGGCGCGCGGTTGGTGGGCCCTGAGGCGGCGGCTTCGGCGTTGTTGCGGGTGTCGGTGTTGCAGCCGCACGTCGAGGATGCACTGTTGGCGTTGTGTGAGGCAGGCACGGCTACAGACCTGCCCGACGCCGTGTTCGCGCGCTTGCGTGAGTGTGAACTGCAACCATCAGCCGAAGCCCTGGAGATTCATCAACCCCATCCCTCCGACTCCCACCCCTCCAATGGCGAACGCCTGCAGGCGCTGCACGTGCCACTGGACGATATCCTGCGCGGCGCCACCCGCGTGGTGGATCGCGACGTAGCGAATGCCCAGATGGAAGCCTACTTCAGCGCACCTCAGGCACTGCGCGAGCAGCTGTCTCGCGACGTGATGGATATGGCCGTGTCGGAGAACAGCGCGCACACCCAGCTGCTGGAAACCCTGGCCGCTTCGGCCGAGGGTGAGCGCAGCCTGCATGAAGGCGGCCAGTGGCGCGGGGTACTGATGGCGGTGTCGGGCCTGCCCTTTGTGCTGGCGGCCCTGTTTATCCTGAGTCGAGTCTGGCTCGCCCCGGAGCGTTTGAAAGGCACACCGCTGTCGGCAGTCGGTGCAGGCGCGTGCCTGGGCCTTGTCGGGCTGGGCCTGCTGTGGCTGGGCATCCGTCGATTCAAGCGCGCACCGCAGACCGCGCTGCGCCTGACGCCGGAGCATTTTGTGTTCAATAACCTGGCGCAACCGCTGCCCATCGAACATATCGAGGAGATCACGTTGCAGTTTGTCCAGGGCATCTGGGTAACCGTTCAACTGACGCCCGAGGCGCCGTTACCCGCAACGCGCAAGACCGCGTTCGGCGTACCCGGCGTGCGGGTCAACAAGAAGAAACGCCAGGTGCTGCTGCTGATGGCACAGCTGTGTATCGACAATAAAAAGATCGAACCCTATGAGGGGTTGTCCTTGATGCTCGACTACAGGAATGCGGCGTTGGCGCGCAAGATTTTGCAGAGCCGCGAGGACTGATGCACACCCATAAAAAAACCCCGAACCAGTCGGGGTTTTTTATCGCCTGGAATCAGGCGCGACGTGTGATCACTTAGAAAACGTTGATCGGGTAGTCGGCGAACAGACGGATTTCGTTACCGCCTACGTTGTACTTGTCAGCATTGCTGGAAACGCGCAACCAGGACGCACGAGCACGCAGGCTCAGGTCTTTGGCCGGGCCGCTTTGGACGACGTATTTGAACTGGTTGAAGATCTCGCGCTCGGTGCCATTGCCACGGTTGGAGCCGTCGTCAATATTGGTACCGCGCACGTAGGCCACGTTGTAGGTCAGGCCAGGCACGCCGAAGGTGCTGAAGTCCAGGCCGTAGCCGGCTTGCCAGGAGCGCTCGTCCTTGCCGTTGAAGTCGGACCAGTAGGAGTTGGCCAGCAGGATGGTGTTGCCACCGTCGCCGATGCCGCCAGCGTTGCGGTAGCCGCCGTACAGGTAGCCGGTGTCGCCCGTGCTGCGCTGGTGAGCGACGGTGAAGCTGTGCGGGCCGACAGCCCATGTGGCGCCCAGGCTCCAGATCTTGTTGTCGCGAGCGTCTTCGCTGCCTTGGTTTTCCAGGGCGAAGCTCTTGTCCAGCTTGGTTTTGTAGCCATTGAAGTCAAAGGTCAGCGACTGTTTCTCTGGCAGGGCCAGCACGTAGTTGACGTTGACGTATTGCTTCTTCAGCACGTCTTGCATGTCGGAGGCGTACAGCGCGGCCGACAGGCTTTCGGTGAATTTGTAGCTGCCACCGACGTAGTCGATGCTTTTCAGACGGCCGCTGTCAGTACCTTCGGCGCTCTTGCGAGCTTCCTTGGTGAAGTGACCGGCGTCGAGTTGCAGGCCGGCGATCTCTTTGGAGACGATCGACGTACCCGTGAACGTTTCGGACAGCAGACGGGAGTTGTCGTAGGCCAGGACCGGAACGTTAGGGAACTGATCACCGTACTTGAGCACAGTGTTAGAGACGCGGAACTTGACCGCTGCGCCGCCTTTGGCGAGGTCGTGTGGTGCCGAGCCAGGGTTTGCCGAGCCATCAGGGTTGGTGGTGCCATTACCCTGCTTGAAGAAGTCGATACCCCCCGCACCGGCGCGACCTTGGCCACCGTCCAGACGGATAGCATATTGGCCGATCACGTCCACACCCACACCGACGGTGCCTTGGGTGAAGCCGGACTCGAACTTGCCGATGAAACCTTGGCCCCATTCGGCTTTGTCTTGCTTGCCGTTTTTGTAGTCGCGGCTGATGTAGGCGTTACGGGCTGCGATGTTCAGGTGGCTGTCTTCAACGAAACCCTTGGATTGCTCCTGGTCGTTTGCCATTGCTGTCGATGCGCTCAAAATCCCCAGAGCGATCAGACTCATCCGTTGCTTCAACATTTTTTTGTATTCCTTATTACGGGTTGAGTACGCGCGATGACACCAGGCTCCATGTCGCTTTTCTGGTGTCGACTTTTTCCGAAAAAAGAAGGCCCGCGGACGACTGAACATGCCGCGGGCCTTTTCTTATTGGATGAGTCATGGCGGTTAGCCACAGGCGTTGGGCGCAATCCTAGTCGCGCGTTGAACTATGTGTCAATTTCGTGAATCGTCTGTATTTAGGCGAAATAATTCTAAGCAAAGGCCTACGGCCTTTCTGAAAACGACCAGATTCAGTCTTCAACGACCCCGGAAACACATTTCGTAACACATTTCAAAGCGGATACGTTTGGTAATGGATAACGCGCGCAAATGCAAAGCATTACCATTAGCGCGCTTTTTCCTGCCAAACCCTTTGGATGCATTCCACCATGCCTGCCCTTCGCCTGACGCCCATGACCCTTGGGCTTTCTGTTCTGCTGTCTGCCGGTTTTGCCTGTGCGGCCACCACCTTGCCCGAAACCTCGATCAGCGCCGAAGCTGACGAAGACGACCCGCGCGTCAAGGAAACCAGCACCGCGACCCGCACCGCCACACCGGTACGGTATGTGCCCCAGGCCATCGACTCGGTGAAGACCGAAAGCCTGCGTTCCTACGGCACCAACGACCTGGGCCAGGCCTTGAGGGGCATCCCCAACGTCAGCAGCGGCGCCGACACGCGCTTCGACAGTTTGCGTATCCGTGGCTTCGACGCGAGCAACGACTTCTACCTCGATGGCATTCGCGACGACAGCCAGTACGTACGCGACCTGCACAACATCGAGCGCATCGAAGTGCTCAAAGGCCCGGCAGCCGTGCTTTACGGGCGAGGCGGCCAGGGCGGGATCGTCAACCGCGTGAGCAAACTGCCAACGGCCGGGCGCAAGTCGAGCATCGAGGCCCAGGGCGGCAGCAACGATTTGCGCAGTGTGTATGCCGACCTGAGCACCGATCCCACCGACAACATCAGCCTGCGCCTGAACATGGGCAACCAGGACAACAACAGCTTCCGCGACGACGTCAGCGGCAATCGCCAACTGTTCGCGCCGTCCATGAGCTGGCAGCTCACACCGGATCTGAACTGGCTGGTGCAATACGAATACAGCCGCTACAACCGCACGCCGGATCGCGGCATCCCCGGCGTCAACGGCCGCCCCGCCGACGTCAGTCGCAGCACCACCTACGGCGACAGCCGCGATTACATCGACGACAAGACCCAATCCCTGCGTTCCAAACTGGCCTACGAACTCAACGATAACTGGCAACTGCGCCAGACCCTCGGCGTGTTCAAGCTCGACAGCGATTTCGACAACACGTACCAGACCGGCTATAGCGCCGCGACCAATCGGGTGGCGCGCCAACGCTGGCAGCAAGACCTGACCACCCTCAACGTCTTCAACAACGTCGAGCTGGAAGGAGGCTTCAGCACCTTCGGCCTCGAACACCGCCTGCTCACCGGCGTGGAGCTGGGCAGCCAGCGCCGCGATCCAAAGCTGTTCAGCGCCCCCGCCTCGGCCGTACCGGCCCTGGACCTCAACCAGCCCAACCGTCATCTGAGCCACACCGGGCGCATGAACGTATCGAGTAACAACCACACCGAAGTCGAAAGCCGCGCCCTGTATGTGCAAGACCAACTGCGCCTGAATGACCAGTGGCAAGTGCTGGCCGGCTTGCGTTACGACCGCTTCGAAGTGGACACCAAAAACAAACTGCTCAATACCCGACAAGACGTCAAAAGCCACAGCACCAGCCCGCGCTTTGGCCTGGTGTGGACGCCCCTGGAACACCACTCGTTCTATGCCTCGTGGAGCAAGACCTTCTCACCGGCCGGTGGCGGCCTGATCGGCATCACCCCGAACGCCGCCGGCAGCGTCAACGACCTGAGCCCCGAGCTGACCAAGCAAAAAGAGATCGGCGTGAAAAGCGACTGGCTCGACGACCGCCTGAGCACCACCCTGGCGGTGTACGAATTGGAACTCTACAACCGCCGCACCAGCGACCCGCTGGACCGCACCATTACCCTGCTCAGCGGCCTCCAGCGCTCCCGCGGCGTGGAGCTGACGGCCACCGGCAAGATCGTCGGCAACTGGTCTGTACGCGGTGGTGTCGGCCTGCAGGATGCCAAGGTCGAAAAAGACAACAACGGCTTTGAAGGCAAGCGCGTCAGCGACGTGGCCAAGCGCAATGCAAGCCTGTTTGTCACCTGGAAACCGGAGATGGGCTGGTACGCGGAAACCGGTTTGACCCTGGTCGGCGACCGCTACGCCGACAGCCTCAACACCGTGCTGCTGCCGGGTTATGGCAGTTGGGATGCATTGGTCGGGTTCCGGCAGAAAGAGTGGGATGTGCGCGCGGCGCTGAACAACATCGCCGACAAGACCTACTACGAATCGGCGACCAGTGTGGCGCAGATTCAGCCGGGCGAGCCGCGTAACCTGGTGGTGACGGGCACTTATAGCTTCTAAACGTAAACCCCCTTCTTATCGCAGCTGCCGAGCGCAAGCGAGGCAGCTGCGATGAAGCCAAGGCTATTTCGTTAGTTACTCATCAACTCGCACAACGCGTGCATTTCATCCTCGCTGAACAACCCCACCGGGTAGCGTTCACTCATCACACTGCGCAAATCCGACTGCTGCCTGACTTGTCGCGAGCCGTTTTCCTTCAACCAGAGCCCCAGCGCATGGATCGCGTCACCGTCCACCCGCGAAGGGTGGAAGGTGCGCGTGTACATCGGGTTGATATTGGCGTTCATTTCAGCGCTCTCTCCTGCTGCGTGAGCGGCTAACTTACTCAAGGTTTATGACAGAACTGTGCGGTCATCACCCTGGGCCACTGGAGCAACACCGATACAAGAGCTATGCCAATGTCGCGGGTCTACAGCTGGGCGGACACAAAAAAGCCCACGACCGTGCTGGGCCGTGGGCTTGCTGTAGAAGCCGAAACCGAGGGACGCGCGATTGCCGGAAAGGCGTTGTTACAACTGCACTCAGTTTTTATGCGGGGCCGGCTGTTGTTGGGTCAGGCAATGGATATTACCGCCACCCAGTAACAGTTCACGACCCGGCACCATCACCACTTCGTGCTGTGGGAACAGGTTCTGCAGGATAGCCTTGGCTTCCGTGTCCAACGGGTCGTCGAAACTTGGCGCGATGATGCCGCCGTTGACGATCAGGAAGTTGACGTAGGATCCCGCCAACCGCACGGTCGGATTACGTTCCTGTGTGCCATCCACCGGATCGACCCCTGCGCACTCTTCCTCAGTGGCATACAACGGCCCCGGGATCGGCATTTTATGCACTGTGAACGAGCGCCCCTGGGCGTCGGTGCTGCTTTGCAGGACAGCCATGGCGGCGTGGCAACGTGCGTAGTTCGGGTCTTGCGGGTCGTCGGTCCAGGCCAGCAACACTTCGCCCGGGCGCACGTAGCAGCAGAAGTTATCCACATGACCGTCGGTTTCGTCGTTGAACAGGCCGTCCGGCAGCCAGATGATCTTATCCACAGCCAGGTTGGCGCTGAGTACCGCTTCGATCTCGGCACGGTCGAGGTGCGGATTACGGTTGCGGTTGAGCAGGCATTCCTCGGTGGTGATCAGGGTGCCTTCGCCGTCGACGTGGATCGAGCCGCCTTCCAGCACAAAGCCTTCTGTGCGGTAACGCGGTGCGCGCTCGATTTCGAGGATCTTGCCGCCCACCTGCGAGTCGCGGTTCCACGGCGAGTACAGGCCACCGTCAAAGCCGCCCCAGGCGTTGAAATCCCAGTTCACGCCGCGTACTTCGCCACGGTCGTTGATCACGAACGTCGGGCCGGTATCGCGCACCCAGGCGTCATCGCTGGACATTTCCACCACACGGATATTCGGCACGTCCAGGCGGGCGCGGGCGTTTTCATACTGGCCGGCAGAAACCGCCACGGTCACCGGCTCAAACCGTGCGATGGCCTTGGCCACCGCCACGTGAGCGGCCTGCGCGGGCTTGCCGCCCAGGCGCCAGTTGTCCGGGCGCTCCGGCCACACCATCCAGGTTTGGGTCTGTGGCGCCCATTCGGCGGGCATGTGGAAGCCATCGGCGCGGGGGGTGCTGTGCAGGGTGGTCATGGCGATCAGGACTCCGAATGGGGTAAAGGCCGACTTTATAACGGATAAAAATCGGCTTTAGAAGCGAACAAACAGCCTGGATGAAAAATATGACAGCCAATCACCGATAACAATCGATTATTTACAGTTGCTCATCCAGCACCATCGACAGCATGTCGACAAAGAAGTCCACGCTACGTTTGGAGGTCACCATCGGCGGCTTGATCTTGAGGATGTTCAAATAATCGCCAGTCGGCTGCATGAAAATCCCCAGCTCCCGCAAGCGATCACACAACAGGGTGGTCTCTTCGGTGGCGGGCTCCAGGGTTTGCCGGTCACGCACCAACTCCAGGCCCAGATAGAAACCGGAACCGTGAACCGCGCCCACCAGTGGATGACGGTCGATCAGTGCTTCCAGCCGCGCCTTGAAATGCCCGCCGACCACTTGGGCGTTTTCCCACAGTTTTTCTTCTTCCATCACATCCAGCACCGCCATGCCGATCCGGCAACTCACCGGGCTGCCCCCCGACGATGAGAAGAAATACCCCTCGGCCTCCAATGCTTCGGCGATCTCACGACGGGTGATCACCGCGCCAAGTGGCTGACCATTGCCCATGCCCTTGGCCATGGTGATGATGTCGGGCACCACACCCTGCTCTTCGAAGCCCCAGAAGAAATGCCCCATGCGGCCGTAACCCACCTGCACTTCATCGGCGATGCACACGCCGCCCTGGGCCCGCACCAACCCGTACACCTGCTGCAAATAACCCGGCGGCAAGGAGATACCACCGGCGTTGCCGTACACCGGCTCACAGATAAACCCGGCCAGTTGGCGCTTGCTCGCAGCGATTTTCGCCAGGTTGTGTTCCACGCTTCGTACGTAGTCCGGCGCACTGTCCTGCCCGCGGAACTCACCGCGATAGGTGTTCGGCGCAGTGACCGGGTGGACCCACTCCGGGCGGCTGCTCAGGGCCTGGGGGTTGTCGGCAATGGAGGTGGACACCGCATCCGCCGCCACCGACCAGCCGTGATAGGCCTCCAGCACACTGAGCATGTCGCGCCCACCGCTGTAAGCCCAGGCCAGGCGGATGGCCAGGTCGTTGGCCTCGGTGCCGCTGTTGACCAGGAACACCCGATCCATGCCCGGCGGCGCCAGCGCCAGCAAGCGCTCGGAAAATTCGGCAATGGCGGCATAGTGAAACCGCGAGTTGGTATTGAGCAGCGACCATTGCCGCGCCGCCACTGCCGCCATGCGCGGGTGGCCATGGCCTAGCACCGCGACGTTATTGAGCATGTCCAGGTAGGAACGGCCCTGCATATCGATCAGGTGGTTGCGCCAGCCGCGCTCGATGCGTGGCGGGTCGACGTAATAGTGCTTCTGCGAGCGGGCGAAACTGGCATCACGCCGGGCCAGCAGGGCGTGGGGGTCGAGTTCCGGTTCGGCATCGCAGGCCAGTCCCAGTAACCCCGCAGGCGAGGGGCACAAGGCTTGCCAGGCCAAGGCCCGGGACGGTGTACAAAACAGCGGCGGTTCGAGGTCGGCACGGCACAGTTGCACGGTCAGCGGCCCATGGACCTCACCGAGAACCTGCCCTTCCACCAGCAATGAACCGTGCTTCAACCGGGTGTCCACGCCCCACAACCGCACGCTCAGCTCCACACCTTGCACGCTCACAAGGCCATCGGCGTCCTGATGCAGCGTTCCGGCGAAAGGCGCCTCCAACACCGTGCCGTGGGGCAGATGCAGCTCTACGTGGAGGGGGAAAGTCTGCGGTTCGGTGGCACTGTCCGGGCAGGTACGCGACAGCCGATATTGGCCATAACGACTTGCCGCCAGCCCATGCACGGCCGCCGCCTGATCCAGCAGTTGCCGATCAATGCCGGGCAGTTCCCAGTTGCCGGCTTCGAAATGCGGGCTGAGCACACCCAGGTCGATCAGCGCGAACTCACGCCCCACCAGGCCCGGTAACAACGGCGCAAAGTCCTGGCTGGCAATCGACGGCAGCGTCTCACCGACACTGCCGAGAATCGCAGCCTCCATCAGTTCAAACGGCACCGACGTCGCCACATGGAAAATTTCCCACTCGTGTTCGGCGTTTTTCAACAGGTAAGTGTTGTCCGGATCCAGGCGTTGCTGCTGTTCGCTGCTTAATACCAACACTGCCGCACGGGCGACGATCAGCGGCCACAACGCCTGCAACTCCTCGCGCTGCAGTGGAGTCACGGCATGGCAGGCCCGGACCGCCGGCAGGATGGCAAACGGGTCGCCCTCGGCATGGTGCAACAGGGCCGCGCAGGTCACCGACAGGTCGGCAATCCGCCAGGTGTGCACCAGGTCGCCGAAATCGATGACGCCTTGCAGTTGCCAGTGCCGTTGCGCATCGCGCTGCCACACCACGTTGTCATCGGTGATGTCCATGTGCACCGCTTGCCAGGGCAGGCGGTCGGCCAGGGGGCGAATACGCTGCTCAACCTGCTCGGCCACCTGTTCCAGTGCGGCGCGGTGGGGCAGGTTTTCCAGGGTGGCCAACAGATGGGAGATCAGTTCCCGGGCATGGCGCGGGTCCCATTGCAGGGTGCGGTCCAGCCCTGGGTGCGAGAAATCAGCAAGCGCGAGGCTCATGCGCCCGCACAGGTCGCCGAAGCCTGCGATCACGTCGCGTCCCAAATGCGGCAGATGGGTCAACGGCTGGCCGTCGATATAGTCCAATAGCCGCACGTGCAGGGGCTGGCCATCGACCGTCACGCTCAGCAGCTCTTCACCGCTCAGGGCCTTGATGACCTTGGGCACCCGCACGCCCTGCAGGGTGTCGAGGGCCGCGTGCTGGGCCTGCAGCTCAATCGCCGCATAGTCGCCCCGGCAGATTTTCAGAACAAACCGACCGCGGGCACTGTCGATTTTGTAATTGAGGTCTTGCTGGCTGCCCAGTGATTGCAGGGTGCCCGTGAGGCCGTAGTGCTGCTCGAGCAATTGCGCTGCCTGGTCGGGGCCTACTTGCGGGCAGGGTAGACTGGCACGATGGATCAACGTGGCGAGCAGCATGGGGGATGACCTCGAATTTTTAGAGGTGTATATCGCCACTTTTCAGGGGGGTTACGCAACCCCCATACACATGCCGTCCTGCCCGTCACGCCAACACAGGCTATGCTGCACTCGCTAAACGTTCGTCTAAGGAAAGGGCCCCCGACATGCGCATTCTCATTACCGGTGGCGCCGGTTTTATCGGTTCTGCTTTGATACGTCACTTGATTCAGCATACTGAGCACGAAGTGCTCAACCTCGACAAGCTCACCTACGCCGGCAACCTGGAATCGCTGACCAGCATCGCGTCCAATAGCCGTTATGAATTCGTCCAGGCCGATATTATCGATCAGGCCACCGTCAGCGCCGTGCTCGCACGCTTTGAACCCCACGCGATAATGCACCTGGCCGCCGAGTCCCACGTCGACCGTTCGATTGACGGCCCGTCGGATTTTATCCAGACCAATATCGTCGGCACTTACAGCTTGCTGGAGGCCGCCCGTGGCTATTGGCAAACACTCGCCGAGCCAGAAAAACGTGCATTTCGCTTCCACCACATTTCCACCGACGAAGTCTACGGCGACCTCCACGGCGTAGACGACTTGTTCACCGAAACCACGCCCTACGCGCCCAGCTCGCCCTACTCGGCCAGCAAAGCCGCGTCCGACCACCTGGTCCGCGCCTGGCACCGCACGTACGGCCTGCCCGTGCTGCTGACCAACTGCTCCAACAACTACGGGCCTTTCCACTTCCCCGAGAAGTTGATCCCGCTGGTTATCCTCAACGCCCTCGCGGGCAAACCATTGCCGGTCTATGGTGATGGCTTGCAAGTGCGCGACTGGCTGTTTGTCGAAGACCATGCCCGGGCACTGCTCAGCGTCGTGACACACGGCGTGGTCGGCGAGACCTACAACATCGGCGGCCACAACGAACAGAAGAATATTGACGTAGTACGCAGCATCTGCACCCTGCTGGAGGGATTGGCACCGCAACATCCCCACGGAGTGGAGCAATACACCGACCTGATCACGTTCGTTAAGGATCGCCCAGGCCACGACCAACGCTACGCAATCGATGCAGGCAAGATCGAACGCGAACTGGGCTGGGTACCCGAAGAAACCTTTGAAACCGGGCTGCGCAAAACCGTGCAGTGGTACCTCGATAACCTGGAATGGTGCCGCAGGGTCCAGGACGGCAGTTATCAGGGTGAACGATTGGGCAATACCGACACGAGGGATCTGATCGCATGATGAAAGGAATCGTATTGGCCGGTGGCTCCGGCACTCGCCTGCACCCCATCACCCTGGGAGTGTCCAAACAGCTGTTACCGGTGTATGACAAGCCGATGATCTACTACCCGATCTCGGTGCTGATGCTGGCAGGCATCAAAGAGATCCTGGTGATTTCCACCCCGGCGGACTTACCGCAATACCGCAACCTGCTGGGCGATGGCAGCCAGTTTGGCGTCAGCTTCAGCTATGCAGAACAACCGCAGCCGGACGGCTTGGCACAAGCTTTTCTGATTGGCGAACAGTTCATCGGCAACAACCCCGTTTGCCTGATCCTGGGCGACAACATTTTCCACGGCCAGCGTTTCAGCGAGCAGTTGCATGCAGCGGTCAAGCGCGGCAAAGGCGCCACGGTATTTGGCTATTGGGTCAAGGATCCGCAGCGCTTCGGCGTGATCGACTTCGACAGCGAAGGCCGCGCCCTGTCCATCGAAGAAAAACCGACCACGCCCAAATCAAGCTATGCCGTCACCGGACTGTATTTCTACGACAACGACGTGATCAACATCGCTAAAGCCGTCAAACCCTCAGCCCGCGGCGAGCTGGAAATCACCGACATCAACAACGCCTATCTAGAGCGTGGAGACCTTCACGTCGAGCGCTTCGGCCGTGGCTTTGCCTGGCTCGACACCGGCACCCACGACAGCCTGCTGGAAGCCTCACAGTACGTGCAGACCATCGAACACCGTCAGGGCCTCAAAGTGGCGTGCCTCGAAGAAATAGCCTATGGCAACGGCTGGATCGACCGCGACCATCTGCTCGAACGCGCCAAATACTTCGGCAAGACCGGCTACGGTCAATACCTGTACACGTTGGCGGGAGGCAACCGGTGAACGTCGTTGACACCTCACTCCCCGGCGTACTGATCATCGAACCCAAGGTGTTCGGTGACGAGCGCGGTTTTTTCTACGAAAGCTTCAATGCTCGCGCCTTTGCAGCGGCCACCGGGCTCAAGCGCGAGTTTGTCCAGGACAACCACTCGCGCTCGCAAAAAGGCGTGCTGCGGGGCCTGCATTACCAACTGGAACACACCCAGGGCAAACTGGTGCGGGTTACCGCCGGTGAAGTGTTGGACGTGGCCGTGGACATCCGCCGCAGTTCGCCGAATTTCGGGCGATGGGTGGGCGTGCGTCTGTCGGCACAGAACCATCGCCAGTTGTGGGTGCCGGAAGGGTTCGCCCATGGCTTTGTGGTGTTGAGCGACTCCGCCGAGTTCTTGTACAAGACCACCGACTACTACCAGCCCAGTGCGGAACGCAGCATCCTGTGGAACGACCCGACGTTGGCCATCGACTGGCAACTGAGCGAACCGCCGCAACTGTCCGCCAAGGACCAGGCTGGAAAACTGCTGATGGACGCCGATCTATTCCCATGAAAATCCTGATCACCGGCCAACATGGCCAAGTCTCCCAGGCGCTGCAACAGCAGCTCCAAGGCCTGGGCGAACTGATTGTGCTCGGCCGCGAGCAACTCGATCTGGCCGACGCCGAGCGCATCCGCCAGCAGGTGCGCGCTCACCGCCCCGACCTGATCATCAACGCCGCCGCCCACACGGCCGTGGATCAGGCCGAAAGCGAAGCGGACCTCGCCTTCGCCATCAACGCCACCGCCCCCGGGATCCTCGCCGAGGAAGCCAAGGCCTTGGGCAGCCCGTTGATCCACTACTCCACCGACTACGTGTTCGACGGCAGCAAGCCTGGGCCCTACACCGAAGCAGATACGCCCAATCCCCTGGGCGTCTACGGCCAGAGCAAACTGGCGGGTGAACAGGCGATTGCCACAGTGGGAGGCCAGTACCTGATCCTGCGTACCAGTTGGGTCTACTCCAACCACGGCAAGAACTTCCTGCTGACCATGCAGCGCCTGCTGCAAGAAAAACCCCACCTGCGTATCGTCGCCGACCAGATCGGCGCGCCGACGTGGGCCGGGACCATTGCCGCCAGTACGCGCGCCCTGATCGAACGCTGGCAGGCGGGCAAGGCCGGGGAATGGGGCATCTACCACCTGACCGCCGAGGGTGAAACCTCGTGGTTCGGCTTTGCCCAGGCGATCGGCGAACACCTGCGCGCCAGTGGCCGCGCGTGTGCCGAACTGGAGGCGATCCCGTCCAGCGCCTACCCGACGCCTGCCCGGCGCCCGTTGAGCTCACGCCTCGATTGCAGCCACCTGCGCCAGCGATGGCACGTCAGTCAGCCCTTGTGGCAAGACGCATTGCGCGAGTGTCTTGCCGGGCAGCACTAGGCATAATGCGCCTGTACCCACAGGCGCACGACTCCCATGACTCCACCCCTTCCGCGAAGACCCCGCTGGCGCAGCCTTGCCCTGCTGGCCCTGTGCCTGGCACCGTTGCTGTGGCCGCTGGAGCACTTGGCCGAGCGTTACTATCGCAGCGAACTGGCCGGGCAAAACCGCCAGACCCTCGACCTGTACGTCGCCAACCTGCTGGGCACCCTGCATCGCTATGAAGTGCTGCCGCAGATCCTCGGCGACTTGCCGGCCTTGCGCACGGCACTGGGCGCGCCGCAGGTCAGCACCAACCTGGTCAACGCCAACCTGCTGCTCAAGGACGTCGCCGCCCAAGCCGGGGTCGAGGTGATGTACCTGATGGACACCACCGGCAAGACCCTCGCCGCGTCCAATTGGGACAAGCAGGACAGTTTTGTCGGGCGCAACTTCTCGTTCCGACCCTATTTCAGCGAAGCCATGGCCGGGCGCCTGGGGCGGTTCTTCGGGCTGGGCACCACCTCGGCCAAGCGCGGCTATTTCTTCGCCGCCGCCGTGCGCGATGGCGACACGATCATCGGCGTACTGGTGGTCAAGGTCGACCTGGACCACACCGAAAGCCTGTGGGGCAATACCCCGGAACAACTGCTGGTCACCGACCACAACGGCGTGGTGATCCTCACGTCGCGCCCGCAATGGCGCTTCCGTGCCACCCGGCCGCTGACCGCCGAAGAACGCCAGGCCATCATCGCTATCCAGCCCTACCCCACGCGCGACCCGCAACCCTTGAGCCTGAGCAGCAGCGCATGGCTGCGCCAATCCACCGCCATTGCCGAGACCGGCTGGAATGTGGAGATCCTTGCACCGCAATCCTTGATCAGCCGTCCGGTGCGCACGGTGGTCGCCGTGGGCGGCGCCACTCTGCTGGTGTTGATGCTGCTGCTGGGCCTGTTAATGCAACGCCGCCGCCACTACCTGGAACGCATCGCCTTCGAAGCCAAGGCCCGCCGCGAGCTGGAGATGCGCGTGGTCGAACGTACCAGCGATCTGGAAGGCCTGAACCGGCGCCTCAAACAGGAAGTGCTGGAGCGCGAACACGCCCAGCAGGAACTGGTGCGCGCCCAGGATGACCTGGTGCAGGCCGGCAAGCTGTCAGCGCTGGGCACCATGTCGGCGAGTATCAGCCACGAACTCAACCAACCCCTGGCGGCGATTCGCAGCTATGCGGAAAACGCCGAGATCCTGCTCGACCACGAGCGCACCAGCGATGCCCGGGGCAATCTCAAGCTGATCAGCGAACTGACCGGGCGCATGGCCTCGATCATCGCCCACCTGCGCGCCTTCGCCCGGCGCGACCGGCACGCGCCGGAGAGCGTGGCCCTGCAACCTGCCCTCGACGACGCCCTGGCACTCCTGGCCAAGCGGCGGCGCTCGATGGAAGTGGAACTGATCCGCGATTTGCCGGAAGCGACCCTGTGGGTGCAGGCCGGTGAAACCCGCCTGCGCCAGGTATTGGGCAACCTGCTGGCCAACGCCCTCGACGCCCTTACCGAAAAAGGCCCGCCGCGCAAACTGTGGCTGAGTGCCGAAACCACCGCCCAGGGCGTCAACCTGTACATTCGCGACAACGGCCCAGGTTTTTGCATGGAAGCCCTGGGCCGCGCCAGCGAACCGTTCTACACCACCAAGACCCGCACCCAGGGCTTGGGCCTGGGCCTGGCAATCTGTGACACCCTGATGCGTGCCTTTGGCGGCGAACTGCTGTTTGCCAACCACAAGGAAGGTGGCGCGCTGTTAACCTTGAAATTGCGTGCCGGCTCGCCGGGCGTCAGTCTGCAACCGTCCGAGGACCGCAGTGTATGAGTATCGATAACCAGATTCAGGTGGTGTTGATCGACGATGATCCGCACTTGCGTCAGGCCCTGTGCCAGACCCTGGACCTGGCCGGGCTGAACGTCCTGACCCTGGGCGAAGCCACCGGCCTCACCTCGCGCCTCTCGCGGGATTGGCCGGGCGTAGTGGTCAGCGACATCCGCATGCCCGGCATGGACGGCCTGGAGCTGCTGGCCGAGCTGCATGGCCAGGATCCGGACCTGCCGGTGCTGCTGATCACCGGCCACGGCGACGTGCCGCTGGCGGTGCAGGCCATGCGCGCGGGAGCCTATGACTTCCTCGAGAAACCCTTCGCCAGCGACGCCCTGCTCGACAGCGTGCGCCGCGCCCTGGCCCTGCGTCGGCTGGTGCTCGACAACCGCAGCCTGCGCCTGGCCCTGAGCGACCGCCAACAACTGAGCACCCGCCTGGTGGGGCACTCGCCACAGATGCTGCGCCTGCGCGAGCAGATCGGCGCCCTGGCCGCAACCCGCGCAGATGTGCTGATCCTCGGCGAAACCGGCGCCGGCAAGGAAGTGGTGGCCCGCGCGCTGCACGACCTGTCGAGCCGGCGCAGCGGGCCGTTTGTGGCGATCAATGCCGGGGCGTTGGCCGAGTCGGTGGTGGAGAGCGAACTGTTCGGCCATGAGCCCGGCGCCTTTACCGGCGCGCAGAAGCGGCGCATCGGCAAATTCGAATTCGCCAATGGCGGCACGTTGTTCCTGGATGAAATCGAAAGCATGAGCCTGGACGTACAGGTCAAGCTGCTGCGCCTGTTGCAGGAACGTGTGGTGGAACGCCTCGGCGGCAACCAGCTGATCCCGCTGGATATCCGCATCATCGCCGCCACCAAGGAAGACCTGCGCCAGGCCGCCGACCAGGGCCGCTTCCGCGCCGACTTGTACTATCGCCTCAACGTCGCGCCGTTGCGTATTCCGCCACTGCGCGAGCGCGGTGAAGATGCGTTGATGCTGTTCCAGCACTTCGCCGACGAAGCCAGCAGCCGCCATGGCCTGCCGTTGCATGAGCTGCAACCGGGCCAGCGTGCCCTGCTGTTGCGTCACAGCTGGCCGGGCAATGTGCGCGAATTGCAGAACGCTGCCGAGCGCTTTGCGTTGGGCCTGGAGCTGGCGCTGGACAGCACCCCGGACAACCCCGCCAGCAGCGTGCTGACTTCCACGCCGGGCGGCTTGAGCGAACAGGTCGAGCAGTTCGAAAAAAGCCTGATCGCCGCCGAATTGACCCGCCCCCACAGCTCCATGCGCAGCCTCGCAGAAGCCCTCGGCGTACCGCGCAAGACCCTGCACGACAAACTGCGCAAGCACGGCCTGAACTTCGCCAACCCAAGCACTGATGACGAATGACCCTGCCCACCCACCAAGAGGCCGCCATGAGCCGCGACAGCCATTACCTGGAATCCATCCTCCACCACGACATCCCCCTGACCCGCGAAATGGGCCTCAGGGTACTCGACTGGCAAGACGGGCAACTGCGGCTGCACCTGCCCCTGCACGCCAATATCAATCACAAGAGCACCATGTTCGGCGGCAGCCTCTACTGCGGAGCGGTGCTGGCGGGTTGGGGCTGGATGCACCTGCAACTGCGCGAGGAAGGGATTGAAGACGGGCATATCGTGATTCAGGAAGGGCAGATCAGCTATCCGCTGCCGGTGACGCACGACGCGACCGCCCTTTGCGCGGCACCGGAGGAGAAGGTGTGGAAGCGCTTTTTGGCGACCTACAGGCGCTATGGCCGGGCGCGGCTGGCGTTGGACACCTGGATCGTGAATGAGGGCAGTGAAGAGCGGGCCGTTACGTTTACCGGCCAATACGTCTTGCACCGCTAGAAGCCAATACACAAAAAAATGTGGGAGGGGGCTTGCTCCCTCCCACATTCAGATCGGCTGAGGTATTAAGAGCGGGCCAAGGTCAGCAAGCGCTCACGCCACGCCGCCTTCGCCGGCAACGCCAGGAAAAACGGATTCAGCAACGACGCCCGCGCCGGATAGCTGAACGGCTCGCCACTCAACTCCAGCACCTCGCCGCCCGCCCCTTCCAATACACCCTGCGCCGCCGCCGTATCCCACTGCGAAGTCGGCGCCAGGCGCGGGTAGCAATCGGCACTGCCCTCGGCCAACAGGCAGAACTTCAACGAACTGCCGATATTCGCCAGCTTCAACTCACCCAACCCTTCGCTCAAACCGTCCAGCAGGCGCTCTTGCTCGGGGCTGGTATGCCGGCGGCTGGCGACCACGGTAAACGCCTCACCCACTGCCGGCGCCTCGCGCACCTGGATCTGCCTGGGCGCTTCGTTCACGTCGGAACGCCACGCCCCCAGACCGGCACCACCGAAGTAGCAACGGCCACTGGTGGGCATGGACACCACGCCGAACACCACGCGGCCCTGTTCGACCAGGGCAATATTGACGGTGAATTCTTCGCTGCCGGCGATAAATTCCTTGGTGCCATCCAGCGGGTCCACCAGCCACCAGCGCTGCCAGCCGGCACGTACGCTTTGGTCAATGTCGGCGTCTTCTTCGGACAGCACCGGGATGCTCGGGTCCAATGCGGTTAGGCCCGCGAGAATCAGATGGTGAGCGGCCAGGTCGGCCGCCGTGACCGGCGAATCATCGGCCTTGGAGGTCACCGCCACATCGGCGCGCCAGTACGGCAGGATCACTTCACCCGCCTGGCGGGCCAACTCGATCACAGGGGCGATAAACGGGTGGCCTAAAAACAGTTCGCTCATGGGGTAAACGCTCCACGCTGAATCAACAAATCTCGTACCAGGTATAACGCCGCCAGGGCGCGGCCTTCGCTGAATTGCTCGTTTTGCGCAAGCTGCGACAGCTCGCGCAGGTTGACCCGGTCCACACGCATCGGCTCGGGCTCATCGCCTTCCAGGCGTTCTTCATAGAGTTGGGTGGCGAGCACCACCTGGATTTTCTGGCTCATGTAGCCAGGGGACAACGACAGCTCGGTAATGTGTTCCAACTGCCGTGCGCCGTAGCCGGCTTCTTCCTTGAGTTCACGGTCTGCCGCCGCCAGCACGTCTTCGCCGGGTTCGATCAGGCCCTTGGGCAACGACAGCTCATACTCATCGGTGCCGCCGCAGTACTCCTCAACCAGCAACGCATGATCTTCGTCGATCATCGCCACGATCATCACTGCGCCGTAGCCGGCACCGCGGCCCACCAGGCGCTCGTAGGTCCGTTCAACGCCATTGGAAAAGCGCAGTTGCACTTCCTCCACGCGGAACAAACGGCTACTGGCGACTATTTCGCGGGCGAGGACGGTGGGTTTCTGGCGCATAAGCGGCTCCTTGGCGTGATCGGGTTACTATACCGTGGCTTTTCCGATTGTCTGTGTCGGATATCTTTACTTACATGAGACCGCACCATGCCCTCTTTGCCCTGGCACGCCATCGACACCGTCCTGCTGGACATGGACGGCACCCTGCTCGACCTGCATTACGACAACCATTTCTGGATGGAACACCTGCCCCAGCGTTACGCCGAACTGCACGGGGTGAGCCGAGCCATGGCCGAGATGGAGTTGCAGCCTCTGTTCGAGCGTAACGCCGGACAGTTGCAATGGTATTGCCTGGATTTCTGGAGTGCGGAGCTGAACATCCCGGTGCGCGAACTCAAGCTGGAAACCGCCCACCTGATCGCCCTGCGCGCGGATGCCGATACCTTCCTGGCGGCGATCAAACGGGCAGGCAAGCGCGTGATCCTGATCACCAACGCCCATCGTGATTCGCTGTCATTGAAGTTGGAGCGCATTGAACTGGCGCCGTATTTCGAGCGATTGATCAGCTCCCACGACTACGGCTTCGCCAAGGAAAACCCACAGTTCTGGGATGCCTTGCAGGCTGACATCCAGTTCGATCCGGCTCGCAGCCTGTTTATCGACGACACCCTGCCGATCCTGCGCAGTGCCCAGGCGTTTGGCGTGGGGCATTTGCTGGCGGTGAAAGAACCGGACAGCAAAAAGGGGCCAAAGGACACGGCTGAGTTTGCAGCAGTCGGTGACTACCGCGATCTCATTGTCGGGCTCTGAACCCTGTGGGAGGGAGCAAGCCCCCTCCCACCTTTTCGCCCGTGTATTACTCAGGAATACGCAGCGTCTGCCCAGGGTAAATCTTGTCTGGATGGGACAACAGCGGCTTGTTGGCCTCGAAGATCTTGTTGTACAGGTTAGCGTTGCCGTACACCGTCAGGGAAATCGCGCTGAGGGTGTCACCCTTTTTCACCACGACGAAACGGGCGGCGGCCACTGCCGGACCGGTTACGGTGATCTGGTCATCCACACTGGCCACGCCTTGAATGTTACCCAGCGCCAGCAGAATCTTCTCTTTCTCTTCCTGGGTGGCGACTTCACCGGTCACGGTCACTTTGTCGCCATCCACCGTGGTCTGTACATTCGGATTCCCCAGACCCACCTTCGCTACGTGTTCCTTCAACTGCTCACTCGCGTTGGCATTACCCGGCGTCAACAGGTCGACAATCTTTTCGCCGGCGTCTTTGATAAAGCTGAAAATGCTCATAGTGCGCTCTCCTTGGTAGTTGATTTCCAGATGCCCAAGACTAGACCAGTCCGGCAGACTTGGGTTCCAGCCCGACCAAAGACGCAAACGCGCTAGAATCCCCCCGCCATTGGAATAAGCCCTGGAGCGAAGATGGACATCAAGCAGCTGAAATTCCTCATCGCCCTCGACGAGACCCGTCACTTCGGCCAGGCCGCGGCGCGTTGCCACATCACCCAGCCAACCCTGTCGATGCGCCTGCGCAGCCTTGAAGAAGAGCTGGACTTGCCGCTGGTCAATCGCGGCCAGCGTTTCGAAGGGTTCACCGCCCCCGGCGAGCGCGTGCTGGCCTGGGCACGCACGGTGCTGGCGGCCTATGACGGCTTGCAGGCCGAAGCCGCCGCCTGCCGTGGCAACCTGGTGGGTACGTTGCGCCTGGGCGTGGTGCCGTTGTCGAGCTTTGATCCGCTGGCGTTGATGCAACAACTGCACAAGGAGCATCCGAGCCTGCGCTTTGAGCTGTCGGCCCTCAGCTCCGAGCAGATCCTCGAACAGTTGGCGAGCAATCGCCTGGACCTGGGCGTGTCCTACCTCGACCGCCTGGACAACGAGCGCTTCGATTCCCTCGCCCTCGGCGAAACCCGCATGGGCCTGCTCTACGACCAGCGCTATTTCAGTTTTGGCGACAAGCCGCTGAGCTGGGAGGCATTGATCGAACTGCCCCTGGGCATGCTCACCAGTGGCATGCACTTCCGTCAGTCCATCGACCACAACTTCCACAGCCGGGGCCTGCACCCGCAGCCGCTGTTACAAACCGACGCCGTCCATCAGTTGTTACAAGCGGTGCATGGCGGACTCTGCTGCGCCGTCATGCCGTTGGACGGCGGCCTGGATGCCCTCACCGAACATTTGCGCCTGCAACCCATCGAAGACGCCCACACCCTGGCGCGCCTGGGCCTGATCATGCGGCGCAGCGCGCCGCGTTCGGCATTGGCAGAGGCGTGTTTCGCGCTGTTTCAGAAATCGCAAAAAGAGTCTTGATCGACGTCATCTATCGGTAGATCAGTACTGGCAATTAGACGCGACGCTTTGTCGCGCCTAGTCTAAACACTGATCAATCCGCCGGTGGTACTGCCCCATGAACGCCAAGCGCCCAGTCTGCGCGGCGCCTGCTTCGGAAACGTCCGCGCCCGTCGCCAGCCAGAGCTACCAGTTTTGCAACCTTGAGCGCACTGAGGTCGCGAGCACCGCCTTGGCGGAAGAAGTGGCGTTGGCGATTGCCTATAACGACATCAGCCAGGCGGTGATGCTGGTCACGCCCACGGACCTGGAAGACTTTATTGTCGGGTTCAGCATCGGCAGCGGCATTATCGCCGACGTCAGCGATATTTATGATCTGAAACTCAGCGGTTCGGGTTCGGCCCAATACGCTCAGGTGCAGATCTCCAGCCGTGCGTTCTGGAACCTCAAGCAGCAGCGCCGCCAGCTGGCAGGCACCAGCGGCTGCGGCCTGTGCGGAGTGGAAGCGCTGGAGCAGGCGCTGCCGGACCTTCAAGTGCTGCCCGGCGCGCCCTTGCCGCCTGCCAAATGGCTCGACGGCCTGCGCCAGCGCATCAGCGCGTTCCAGCCTTTGGGCCAGTGCAGCGGCGCTGTGCACGCGGCCGTGTTCATGAATAACCAGGGCGAATTGCTGATGGGTCGTGAAGACATCGGCCGGCACAACGCCCTCGACAAGCTGATCGGTGCGCTGATCCGCCAACGGGTCCCGACCGACGGCGGGCTGGCGATTGTCACCAGCCGTTGCAGCCTCGAATTGATCCAGAAAGTCCTGCGCGCGGGCATCCAGACCCTGGTCAGCCTGTCGTCGCCCACCGGCCTGGCCCTTCAATGGGCTCGCCGGCATCACCTCAATCTCATCCACCTGCCGCAGAAAAGTGCGCCGCGGGTCTACAGCCCTGCGATGGAGAACCAGCCGTGAGCAATCATCATCAAGCCGACCAAACCCCAACCCCGCGCTACAAGCCTTACAAGGGCCCGGCTGGCGGCTGGGGCGCGCTGATCAGCGTGGCACAGGCCTGGTTGACCAGCGACAACGCGCTGAAAAACCTGCGCATGATGCTCAAGACCAACCAGAACGGCGGCTTCGACTGTCCCGGCTGCGCCTGGGGCGACTCGCCGGAAAGCGGCATGGTCAAGTTCTGCGAAAACGGCGCCAAGGCGGTCAACTGGGAAGCCACCAAGCGCCGTGTTGACGCAGCGTTTTTCGCCAAGCACAGCGTCACCGCGCTGCTGGAGCAAAGCGACTATTGGCTCGAGTACCAGGGCCGCCTGACCGAGCCGATGCGCTACGACGCTGAAACCGACCGCTATACCCCCATCAGTTGGGAAGTGGCCTTCGACCTGGTCGGCAAGCACCTCAACGCCCTGCCCAGCCCGAACATGGCAGAGTTCTACACCTCGGGCCGTGCCAGTAACGAAGCGGCGTACCTGTACCAGCTGTTTGTGCGCGCCTACGGCACCAACAACTTCCCGGATTGCTCGAACATGTGCCACGAGGCCAGCGGCGTGGCCCTGGCCCAGAGCGTGGGCGTCGGCAAAGGTACCGTGACTTTTGATGACTTCGAACATGCCGATGCGATTTTTGTCTGGGGCCAGAACCCCGGCACCAACCACCCGCGCATGCTCGAACCGCTGCGGGAAGCGGTCAAACGAGGTGCCCAGGTGGTGTGCATCAACCCGCTCAAGGAGCGCGGCCTGGAGCGCTTCCAGCATCCGCAGCATCCGCTGGAAATGCTCACCAACGGCGACAAGCCGACCAACACCGCATACTTCCGCCCGGCCCTGGGTGGCGACATGGCGATCCTGCGCGGCATGGCCAAGTTCCTGCTGCTATGGGAGCGCCAGGCTCAGGCCGAAGGCAAGGAAGCCGTGTTCGATCACGACTTTCTCAATGAACACACCGCCAACGTGCTGGATTACCTGGGCCAGATCGACGATACCTCGTGGGATGAAATCGTCGAACAGTCCGGCCTGACCCTGGTCGAGATCGAGCAAGCGGCGCGCATGTACGCCAAGGGCAAGAACGTGATCATGTGCTGGGCAATGGGTATCACCCAGCACCGCCACTCGGTGCCGACCATCCAGGAAATCGCCAACCTGATGCTGCTGCGCGGCAACATCGGCCGCCCCGGCGCCGGCCTGTGCCCGGTGCGTGGCCACAGCAACGTGCAGGGCGACCGCACCATGGGCATCAACGAACGCCCACCGGTGGCGTTCCTCGACGCCCTGGAGCGACGCTTCCAGTTCCAGGTACCGCGCACCAACGGGCACAACGTGGTGGAAGCGATCCACGCCATGCTTGAAGGTCGCTCCAAGGTGTTTATCGGCCTGGGTGGCAACTTCGCCCAAGCCACCCCGGACAGCCCGCGCACCTTCGAAGCGCTGCGCAATTGCGACCTGACCGTGCAGATCAGCACCAAGCTCAACCGCAGCCACCTGATGCACGGCAAGGACGCACTGATCCTGCCGTGCCTGGGCCGCACCGACATCGACATCCAGGCCGAAGGCCCGCAAGCGGTGACGGTGGAAGACTCGTTCAGCATGGTCCACGACTCCAACGGCCAACTGCAGCCGCTGTCGAAGTTGATGAAATCGGAACCGGCCATCCTCGCCGGCATCGCCGCCGCAACCCTGGGCAGCAAACCGGTGGACTGGAACTGGTTGGTGGCCGACTACAGCCGCATCCGCGACCTGATCGCCGATACCATCCCAGGCTTCAAGGACTTCAACGAACGCCTGAAACACCCCGGTGGTTTCTACCTGGGCAACTCCGCCGGTGCTCGGCGCTGGAACACGCCTTCGGGCCGTGCCAACTTCCGCCCGAACATCCTGCCCAAGGACCTGATCCACGAGCGCACCCACGCCACGGGCCACGTGCCGGATCTGATCATGCAATCGATGCGCTCCCACGATCAGTACAACACCACCATTTATGGCCTGGACGACCGCTACCGCGGGGTCAAAGGCCAGCGTGACGTGCTGTTCGTCAACGAAGCCGACATCATCCGCCTGGGCTTCAAGCCGGGGCAGAAAGCCGACATCGTGTCGTTGTGGGAAGACGGCCGCGAGCGTCGGGTGAAGGGTTTCACCTTGCTGGCGTTTGATATTCCAGCGGGGCAGGCTGCGGCTTACTACCCGGAAGTGAACCCGTTGGTGCCGCTGGAGAGCACCGGGGATGGCAGCCATACACCGACGTCGAAGTTCGTGGCGATACGTTTGGAAGCTGCCAGTGACAATGGGCTGATCATGGCGCGTTCCGCCTGACTGATCATTTCGGGCACAAAAAAGGCCGCTTTTGCATAAAAGCGGCCGTTCCGAAGTAGCTAAAGACTCGCAAAAACCACTTAAGTTCCCGAGCTAAAACAGTAACTTAGAGAATTGTGTACAACTCGTGTTACTGGTCGGATTTCTATTGTAACCATGTCAATACAGCCTCAGGATCGCGCCGTCATCCTCTTGAGGTCTCTCTATGAAGTTCTCCTCGATTCTCTTGTTGTCCCTTGGCCTGGTCAGTGGCGCAGCCATGGCCGGTGGCACCACCGAAGCCGGTGTGGGCGGCGCATTGGGCGGGGTTCTAGGCTCGGTTGTCGGCCAGCAGTTGGGCGGCAACACCGGTTCGACCATCGGCGCGGCCCTGGGCGGCGCAGGCGGTAGCGCGGTCGGCGCAGACAAGCGCAGCCGCGGCGAAGCAGCCATTGGCGGCGCACTGGGCGCAGCCGGCGGCAACGTGGTGGGCCGCAGTGTCGGCGGCAGCACCGGGGCACTGATCGGTTCAGCGGCCGGCGGTGGCGCGGGCGGTGCGCTGGGCAACTACATGGGCAACAAGAGCGATGACGATGATCGTCGTAGTCGTGATAGCCGCCGTTATGACCGCGACGACCATCGCGGCCGCGGCCACGCCTACGGGCATCGCAAGAACAAGCATCACTACCGTCACCGCTAAGCGCTAAAGAACACTGCAAAATCAATGTGGGAGGGGGCTTGCTCCCGATAGCAGAGTGTCAGCCACCCGTGTACTGGCTGACCCACCGCTATCGGGAGCAAGCCCCCTCCCACATTGGGTTCCGTGGTGCCTGCAACGCCGAAGTCAGACAACCAACCGCTGCAACGCCTCGCGCAACATCCCCGGAATCGTCACCGGCTGGTTCGTCCCCCGATCCACGAACACATGCACAAAGCGCCCCGCCGCACAGGCCTCCTCTTCGCCTGCCTTGAATACCGCCAATTCGTACTGCACGGAGCTGTTGCCCAGCTTGCCCACCCGCAGGCCGATGTCCAGGCGATCGGGAAAGGCAATCGATGCGAAGTAATCGCACGCCGAACTCACCACAAACCCCACCACCTCACCGTCATGAATATCCAACCCACCCTGTTCGATCAGGTAGGTATTCACCGCTGTGTCGAAGAAGCTGTAGTAGGTGACATTGTTCACATGGCCGTACACATCGTTGTCGTGCCAACGCGTGATGATCGGCTGGAAGTGACGGTAATCGGCGCGTTGCGGCATTGAGTCAGGCATGGGCACGTCTCATGAAAGTAGGATTACAGGGCATTCAAATGGGCCTGGGCCCACTCACGCACGTCGGCGTAGGGGTAGTCTTCCAGCGCTGCGAAACCGGGAATGCCCCGCGCCTTCAGCTTGGTAAACAGCGGCACGCTGATCCCCCCCAGGAACCGTGTCAGCCGCTCAGCGCCCGGCAGTTGGCCGGTGTGCTCATGATGCCTGTGGATAAAATCACCGCACAGCCCCATGAAGTTTTTATCCACAAGCGGCGGCAGGCTCGGCGGCGCCGGCAAATGCGCGACATGGCCGTGGCACACAGAGCAGTGCCCGCAGCGCTGCGGTGCATTTTCATCGCCGAAGTACTCGGCCAGCCGCTGCCCCAGGCAATGCTCGGTAGCGAACAGATCAAGCATGGCGTGAATCCGCGCCACCTCCGTCACCTCGTGCTGCTTGAAGCCTGTGTATAACTCGACGCTCAACACCTGTGGATCAAACTCGGTATCCAGCAGGCTGTAGACCTCGGTCATCTGCTTGCTTTCCAACTCGATCAAGCCTTGCTCCTGGAAGTAATCCAGGGCCTTAACCACCCGGCTGCGCTCGGCATTGTGTTGCTGGTAAAGCGCGTCGAAATCCACGGTCGCCCAGGTTTTCGCGCGCTTGCACACCTGGATGATCGCCGCGACAAACTGCTGGCGCTCGCCGGAAAAACGCGCCAGCAGGGCCTCGGGCTCGACCAGGTACTTGAATCGGTATTCGGCATAAAACGCGTAGCGCGGCGCGATCACGCCCTTGAGCTCCAATTGCACCAGCAGTGTCTTCAGTGGCAGTTCGCGGATGTTGCTGTGGTCCGACAGCGACCTCAGCAGGAACTCCCACTGCCCTTCACTGCACGCTGCCTGCAACTCTTCCAGCACCCGCCGAATACCGTCCTGCTCGGGCGTATCGCCATACACGAAGTTTTCCAGCACATTGAGGCTGTCGCGGTTGGCCAGCACCAGGCAGTCCGAGGGCTGCCCATCACGCCCCGCGCGGCCGATTTCCTGGCTGTAGTTCTCGATGGATTTGGGCAGGTCAAAATGCACGACATTGCGGATATCGCTCTTGTCGATGCCCATGCCAAACGCGATGGTGGCGACGATGCAATTGGAGCGCCCGCCCATGAAGCGCTGCTGGATGCCCTCACGCCTGTCGTGGGGCAAGCCGGCGTGATACGCCTCGGCCTGGATACCGTTGCGGTTCAGATGCTCGGCAATCTGCTCGGCGGTTTTCTGCAAGGTGACGTAGACGATGCTGGGCTGGTTGGCCCGCTCGCTCATCCACTGCACCAGGCGACGACGCTTGTCCGCACCGGCGACCGGCTCCACCAACAGGTTGAGGTTGGGCCGGTAGAAGCCCGTGGTGACCACGTCGTCCGGCGCAATGGCGAACTTGGCCTGCATGTCGGCAATCACCTTGGGCGTGGCCGTAGCCGTCAGCAGCAGCGCTTGTGGGATCTTGAACTGGCGCTGGTAGTCCGGCAGCTTCAAATAATCCGGGCGGAAGTTGTGGCCCCACTCGGAAATACAGTGCGCCTCATCCACCACCAGCAGCGAGATCTGCACACTTTGCAGGAAGTGGCGAAAACGCTCGTTCTTCAAGCGCTCCACGGAAATCATCAGGATTTTCAGCTCGCCCGACCGCGCGCGGGCCATCACGTCATTGGCGTCCTCGCGGCTTTGCGCCGAATCGATACTGCCCGCCGAAATACCGTGGCGTTGCAGGAAGCCCAACTGGTCCTGCATCAACGCCAACAACGGCGACACCACCAGCGTCAGGTGCGGCAGCAACACCGCCGACAGCTGATAACACAGGGACTTGCCCGACCCCGTAGGGAAAATGGCCGCAGCCGAACGACCGGCCAGTACGGCGCTGACCGTTTCTTCCTGGCCCGGACGAAACTGTGGATAACCAAAGACCTGCTGGAGGGTGTCGTGCATAGGCTGTCACTCCATTGACCGCTGAAGGTGGCTTAAAAACGTAGCCCAGCACGTTCAGCGAATCGAGAAAGGTCGCATGGAAAAAAGAGACAGGATGATACACAGGGTGGGGGACGGCCTAGGGCCGAATCGGGAATAAACTGAGGAGGTTGCAGGAAAGACACAGATCCAAATGTGGGAGGGGGCTTGCCCCCGATGGCAATGGATCAGTTACCAATAACTGACTGACCCACTGCTATCGGGAGCAAACCCCCTCCCACATTTTCAGACCTGCGCTACAGCTGAATCAGCGGTTCTGCACCCGCTCAATCGCCGTGTCATACACCGGGTTGGCCTTCTGCTCCTTGGCCAACTGGTAGTGACGCAATGCATCCGGGAACTGCCCCGCCGCTTCGTAGATCCGCGCAATGTTGTAATAGGCACCTGCACGTACGGTTGCAGCATTGGCACCGGTGGCGAGGGCGATAGCCTTGCGATTGGCCCAGATCGACTCGGCAGTGTTGCCGGCTTTCTGATACGCCAGGCCGAGGTTGCCGTAGGCCTTGCCGAAGCCATTGTCCAGCTCGATAGCCTGACGGAACAGGTCGATCGCCTGGTCCAGCTTGCCGGCCTGGTAGGCCGCTTCACCCTGCAGGTTCAGACGCTTCGCATCGGTTTGTACGGAAGAGCTGACGGTGACGGCGGTGACCGCCACGCTGTCATCCAGCAGCGGTTTGACTTCGTTCAGCACATTCGCCGCATTCACGGTCACGCCACTGAAAGTGTTGATGTCCTGGAAGTCGCCGCTGCCGGTCATGCGGAACACCGTCCACAGGTTGCCGCTGCGGTTCTTGGGCACGTAGTAGGTACGCACCAGCGATTGGCCCATGTACACGAACACCTTGGCTTCGCTGTCGGATAACTGGCGCGAGCCTGGGTTGCCGCCATTGCTGTAGTCATGCACGGCATAAACGTAGCTTTCGCCGTAGTGTTTTTTCTGCAGGGTGATGGTTTCCGGGCCGTAGCTGTCGGTGTCATCCACATCCAACTCGGCATCGGTACCCTTCTGGTTCTCGAAGTAGATGTTATTGCCGGGGAAAATCATGTGGGAGTCGAGGTCACTCGGCGTCTTGCCCCAGGTCAGCACCACACGCAGGCCATCGAGGTTTTCCATCACCGGGCTGATGGCGTAGGTCATGCCCGCGCAGGGGCATTTCACCACCAGGTTGGAGTAGCCAGGCTTCTTGATGATCAGCAGGTTGCTCGCATCATCGGCAGCCTCACTGGTCAGCGTCACTTGGCCCTGGGCGTCGGTGCGGCCCACCACGTTCTGTGCGCCGTTACGTTGCAGCAGCACTTCGGCATCGGCGATTTTCTGGTCCTTGACCACCGCACTGAGCACTTCGATCGGCAACTGCCCGGCCTGGACCGAAAAAGCCACCGCACACAATGACATCGCCGAAGCAACACGAAGCAAACCCATGCCTAACTCCCTTTAAGTCGCGGGCGGAAATCGCCCTGCAAGATTTTGCGGTGAAACATACGCTGAATTCCGGGTGTCGGCGGACTTTTTATACAAAATGTGACGTGGTTTTTATCCCGCCTGCCCATTGAAGCATTGCGCTACAATCAAACCTTGCTACCCAGGAGTACGCTGCGATGAGCGAACTGACGTTTGAGCAAAAACAGGATCATTACCACAAGATCCGCCGTTCCAATTACCTGGCCAGCCTGCGCCTGGAAGGGTTCGACACCCAGCCGGCCGACGTCGACAAACCCCTGCCGACCCGCGAAGCCGTCCTTGCCAAGTACCGCAACACCCCACGCTGATGCTCGACAAATACGGGGTGGGCCAGGATCCGTACTGCTATCCCGGTAGCAGCGTCCTGCGCAACCGCCTCGATTTGCTCGACGACGCCCGCCTGCACCAGGCCGAGCGGGAATTATCCGAAATCGCCGTAGGCAGCCTCCCGCTCTTCCCCCCGCCCTACGACCTCGACCGCCTGCAACACATCCACCGCACGCTGTTCGGTGACATCTACGACTGGGCCGGTGAGTTGCGCAGCGTGAACATCCAGAAAGGCGACACCTTGTTCTGCACCCCGGAGCGCATCCCCCCGGAAGCCGCGAAGATCATCCGGCAGATGGAAGAGGCAAACTGGTTTGTCGGTGCCAGCCAAACCGAGTTGATAAGCAGGATTGCCGAAGCCTATGGCGACCTCAACGTCATCCACCCCTTCCGCGAGGGCAATGGCCGGGCGCAGCGGATTTTGTTCGAACAGATCATCGTCAACGCGGGGTTTTCAGTGAACTGGTGGCTGGTCAAACACGCGGCATGGATACCGGCGAATATTGATGCGGTGGCGTGTGATTATCGGGGGTTGGAGGCGATTTTTGAGCGGTGTGTCAGCAGGCCTGCAGGGCAGTGATCGTTCCTCGCGCTCTGCGTGGAAATGATCTGATCAACGGCGAGGCGATGGTCCAGAAAAAACACGGCGTCCTTGAGTTTTTCGCGAGCAAGCTCGCTCCTACAAGCACTGCCAAGCCACAAATGCCGGAAACCGTTGTAGGAAACCTCCAAACACCGCGACATCCCCTTCCCAAACTGCTCCAAACACCCGCTTGACCCTCTACAGAAGTTACCCGTAGCTGAATGAAAATAGCGCGGTCTCAACTTTCTCGGCAGAAACCTGTGAACATCGAAAGGGCTCAACACATCGGCCACTATGGCGTCATCTTCACAGTGATTCGCTTCACTGTTGTGCCTGACAATCGGCATGCTTTGGCCAATCTATGCCTGCTTGAAACAAAAACGGCAGCGCGACAAGTGCGCGATCAGATACGTAGGTTGTACGAAAAAATGCTGGCCAGAGACTTGCCATGGGAAATGGCGGTCGCGATTTCCCATCCTTTGGGACGGAATCAGGCCGATCAGTTAAACGACCAAAACGTGCTCATCAAACAAATAATCTCCGGAGCGGTTAAAGCACCAGGGATTGCCATTTCAACCGTAACCACGGGCTTCGTTGGAGATACGATTTCCGGCAAGCTTCGTAGATATCACGCTGGAGACATCATCATCGGTCTGGATGCCAGTGTGAGAGGAGGCATAGGGCCTCAGCGGTCACCACTCTCAATGCATGTCTACTCGGACGAGTCTTAGTGACATGGCCCTTTACCTTCAATCCGCTTCCTTTCTCATTATCTATTTGGTGCTGCACTACCAAATCACAGACCCAATGCTCAGAAAGCACTTCGCAGTCACATTTCTTACAACAGGCCTTATTTTGACGTTCCTACTACCCTATGTAGCGGTGATCCTCAGAATGCCCCTCCTACCTGTCTTTGTATTTTTGATAGGCTTGGCGCTCTTCATCACTCGAAACAAATACCGCCTCCAACGCAACCAGCCCCTTCATCCACTCCTGCGTGCCCCCACCATGAACCTCGCCCCCAACTTCCCCGAAGACCCCGTGATGCAGCAACTCCTGCAACTGCTGCACGAAGAAATCGGCCTGCCGAAACACAAGACCATCCGCCTGCAAACCTCACTCAATTTCGACCTGGGCTGTGACGGCAGTGAAGCCAAGCAACTCATGGAAGCGCTGGAGCAGGAGTTCGCCCTCGACCTCGGCGACTACGACACTTATCGTTACTTCAACCCACCGGTCTTTGACGTGTTCCTCAAGCGTCGGGGCAAGGGGCATGGCGACAAGGTCCCGCTGACCATCGGCATGCTCTACCTGGCCATCAAGACCCACAGCTGGGACACCCAGACGCTGGAAAACCTGAGCTGAACGAAGATCAGCTCCAGGCACACCGCAAGTCAAAGGTGGAGGGGCAATGATTCTGCCTATCGTCGACTAACCCTTCGCGCACAAAAAAGCCGCCCACTAGGGACGGCTTTTTAACAGCTTGCGAATCTTACAACTTCGGACCCGCAGCCTTGATCGCTTCGCTCACTTCAAACTTCTTGAAGTTCTCGATGAACAGACCAGCCAGGGCCTTCGCCGCTTCATCGTAAGCAGCCTTATCAGCCCAGGTGTTACGTGGGTTCAACAGGCCGGTCTCAACGCCCGGTACAGCCAATGGCACGTCGAGGTTGATGGTGTCGAGGTGTTCGGTTTCAGCACCGATCAACGCGCCGCTCTGGATTGCCGCGATCACGCCGCGCGTGGTCGGGATGTTGAAGCGCTTGCCAACGCCGTAGCCGCCGCCGGTCCAGCCGGTGTTGACCAGGTAGACCTTGGAGCCGAAGCCGCGGATGCGCTTGATCAGCAGCTCTGCGTATTCGCCGGCCGGGCGTGGGAAGAAGGGTGCGCCGAAGCAGGTGGAGAAGGTCGACTTGATGCCGCTGCCGGAACCCATTTCGGTCGAGCCCACCAGTGCGGTGTAGCCGGACAGGAAGTGGTAGGCCGCTTGTTCTTCGCTGAGGATAGACACGGGCGGCAGTACGCCGGTCAGGTCGCAGGTCAGGAAGATCACCGCGTTTGGCTCGCCGCCCAGGTTCTTCTCGGAACGCTTGGCAACGTGCTCCAGCGGGTAGGCGGCGCGGCTGTTCTGGGTCAGGCTGACATCGGCGTAGTCGGCGTGCTTGGCCTCGTCGATGACGACGTTTTCCAGCACGGCGCCGTGCTTGATGGCTTTCCAGATAACCGGCTCGTTCTTCTCGGACAGGTCGATGCACTTGGCATAGCAACCGCCTTCGATGTTGAACACCACGCCTTCGCCCCAGCCGTGTTCGTCGTCACCGATCAGGTAACGGCTTTCGTCGGCGGACAGGGTGGTCTTGCCGGTGCCCGACAGACCGAAGAACAGGGTCACGTCGCCTGCTTCGCCAATGTTGGCGGCGCAGTGCATCGGCAGTACGTCGGAAGCCGGCAGCAGGTAGTTCTGCACCGAGAACATGGCTTTCTTCATTTCACCGGCGTAGCGCATGCCGGCGATCAGCACTTTTTTCTGGGCGAAGTTGAGGATCACGCAACCGTCGGAGTTGGTGCCGTCACGCTCAGGCACGCACTCGAAGTTGGCCACGTTGAGCACTTGCCACTCGTCACGACCGGCCGGGTTGTACTGGGCCGGGTTGATGAACAGGCAACGACCGAACAGGTTCTGCCAGGCAGTCTGGGTGGTCATTTTCACAGCCAGGTAGTGGTCTTCGGAAGCCCCTACGTGAACGTGGGAAACGAAATGCTCTTGCGCGTTGTTGAACGCCTCGACGCGGGCCCACAGGGCATCGAACTTGTCGGCCGGGAACTTGCGGTTGATCGGGCCCCAGGCGATGGAATCCTGGGTGGAAGGCTCTTCAACGATGAAACGGTCGACTGGCGAACGGCCGGTACGGTGACCGGTTTCCACGACCAGCGCGCCGGTATCGGCAAGCACGCCTTCACCGCGCTGCAGGGCTTCTTTGACCAGATCGTCAACACTCAGATCGGTGTATACGGCGTTATTGGCTTGCGTCATGAGGTTCCCCGTCGGCCTGTGGCCGAGTGCTCCAAACGTTTTGTAGTAGAAAGTTGCGCACTACTACCGCGAAAAAAGTGGGCCGGATTATGCCAGAAAAGCCCAAAAAGAGTAGGGCCCTCCCGTCAGAACGCCTCTAATCCGGCATTTGACAGGTGATTTACCTGTGCTTAAACGTTTTAGTGGCGGGTGTCGGAAGGCGTGTCGATGCCTGCGCCCGCGAACAATTGCGCTACATCGGCAGCGTCGAACAGGTAGCGCTCGTTGCAGAACTGGCAGTCGATCTCGATATTGCCACCGTGTTCCACCACCAGGTTCTGCGCATCTTCCAGGCCCAGGCTGACCAGGGCGTTACCCGAACGCTCGCGGGAGCAGCTGCAGTGGAAGTGCAAGGTCTGCGCGTCGAACAGGCGCACGGGGTCTTCGTGGTACAGGCGGTGCAGGATGGTTTCGTTGTCCAGGCCCAGCAGTTCTTCGGCTTTCAGGGTATCGGCCAAGGCAATGCAGTGCCGCCAGCTTTCAGCGCGATCTTCGTCGTCCTTGATACGGTCGGCCGGCAGTTGTTGCAGCAACATGCCACGGGCGCGCTTGCCGTCGGCGTTAAGCCAGAACTTGGTGCCCACTTGCTGGGACATCACGAAATAGTTGGTGAAGCATTCCGACAGCGTTTTGCCGTCGAGGTCGACGATGCCCTGGTAACGCTGGCCTGAGGTCGGGTCGACGGTGAGCGCCAGGACGCCGTTGGGCATCAGCTCGGCCAGGCTGGCGTCCGCGGCAATCTGGTCGGCTTCATAACGGGCCAGGCCACGGATTTCGCGCTCGCTGGAGCACTCGATCATCAACAGCGGAATCGGCCCTTCGGAACGGGCTTGCAGGATCAGCAAACCGTCGAACTTCATGGTGCCCACCAGCAACGCAGCAGCGGCCATCAGCTCACCGAGCAGTTGTGCGACCGGCTCCGGATAGGGGTGCTTGGCGAGGACTTCGGCGTAGCTGCGCTCCAACGAAACCATTTCGCCGCGGGCGTCGCTCTCGTCGAAGATGAAGCGTTGGGTGAAGTCGGTATCCGGTAGATCAGTCATAGGTCTGGGTATCTGAATTGATGACAAATTGGTTACAAGGTTTATAAAATTAAACGCTTTAGCACCATCTTGGTGCGGCTTTCTCCTGGAAACAGAGAGCTTATTTAGAGCGAAGAGGGACAGTTTATGAACAATCCGGGTTTGTTCCAAGCCAAGTGGAACCTCCGGCGATGGGCTCTGTGCAATCTACTCGCTATCGGGCTGCTGTGTTTTTGGCTGTGGCCCACGGGGCAGATGCTGTGTGTGATTTTCGACGAGTGGCTGTTTCACCTTATCAACGACCCGCTGGCGAGCAGCGCGACATGGCTGCACGTGTGGGCCGTGGCCAGTCTGCGGCCGTTTGATGCGGTGGTCGGGGTGATCCTGCTGATGCTGCTGATTCGCGGCGATTGGGTGTTCAAAGCCGCGCAGGCACGCCAGGCCCTGTTAGGTTTTGTCGGTATTTTGTTGCTCTTGCTGTTTATCCGCATGCTGTTTTCCAAACTCGCGGCGCAGATGGGCTGGCAACACAGCAGCCCGTCGATGGTCATCGCCGGGGCGATCCAGATGAGTGACTATTTCCCGGGGCTGGAGAAGACCTGGGAGCTGAAGGACCGCTCAAGCCAAAGCTTTCCGGGGGATCACGCCTCGGTGTTGCTGATCTGGGCAATGTTCATGAGCGTGTTCGCCAGACGTATCGGCCAGGTGCTGGTGATCTGGGGCCTGGCGCTGTTGTTCATGATGCCGCGGCTGGTAGCGGGCGCGCATTGGGGGCAGGACGATTATATCGGCGGGGTGCTGCTGGCACTGTTGGCGTTGGGCTGGGGTTATTACACGCCGTTTGCGGCGAAGGTGTCGGCCGCTTTGTTACGCGTGACGACGCCGATCTTCAGGTTACTTGGCAAGCTGCCAGTGATCAGTGGATTGAGCGTCGTGCGTACATCCCCTTAACGCTGCAAGCCGCCCCCTCCCACATTTGAATGGGCCGCTGCGCAATCAGTCATCATTGCCACTGCCGCGAAACTTGAACAGGTCGCGGCGCTGCTTCTTGCTCGGCTTGCCATCGGTGGTCATCCCCGTGGCGCCCGCCTTGCGCAGGGCAGCCGCATTTTCGCGCCTGGCAATGCTGGCTTCGGTTTCGGTGTACAGCGCCTGCGCTTCGGGGGCGCCACGGCGCACAGTGGAAAGTGCCTGAACCACCACGGTCTTTTCGTCAAAACCTATCCGAATCTGCAGCTCATCACCGACACGTGGCTCCTTGCCCGGTTTACAGCGCTCGCCTCGATGATGCACCTTACCGCTCTCAATCGCGGCCTTGGCCAAGGCACGTGTCTTAAAGAAACGCGCCGCCCAAAGCCACTTGTCCAGACGGACCTTTTCTTCCTCTTCCTGCTTTTGAGCCACTTGAATTCCTCGCTCTGACAAATGTCGCAACTGTAACGTTGAAACCCTTCGACGCATAAACCTCAAGGCTCACCTAAGATACGCCAGGTAGCACCCTGTTTTCGCGAGGATACGCCGTGACCGACTTTCCCACTTCACTCACCTCGCCTGAACAGCGTTGCGCAGGCTGCCAGCAAAGCGAACCCCTGGGTTTCGAGTTTGCTTTCGCCTACCAGCCTATCGTAGACCTTCGGGACCATTCGATTTTCGCCCACGAAGCCTTGGTGCGCGGTACACAGGGCGAAGGGGCATTGTCGGTGCTGGACCAGGTCGACGAAAGCAACCGCTACCGCTTCGACCAGCGCTGCCGTACCCAGGCGATCGCCGGTGCTGCGGCCCTGGGGATGCAAACCCACCTTTCCATCAACTTCATGCCCAACGCTGTGTACCGTCCGGAGCTGTGCATCCGCAGCACCCTCGAGGCGGCTCGCGCGCACAACTTCCCGCTGAACCAACTGATTTTCGAAACACTGGAAAGCGAGCATGTAGATAACTATCGCCATTTGACGAATATTCTGCGTGAATACCGCGAGTTCGGCTTCAAGACCGCCATCGACGACTTCGGCGCGGGCTATTCGGGGCTGAATCTGCTGGCCGATTTCCAACCTGACTTGATCAAACTCGACATGGCGCTGATCCGCGATGTCGACCAGGATCGTGTCCGCCAGGTGATCGTCCAGGGGATTGTCACAATCTGTGAGCAGTTGAACGTTACTGTCATCGCCGAAGGCATCGAAAGTGCCGGCGAGCGCGACTTTCTGTCTGACTGCGGAATATTTCTGATGCAAGGCTACTGGTTCGCCAGGCCTGCATTCAAAGCCCTGGCCGAGGTTTCTCCTCAGGCCTGGGCGAATTGACCGGTTACCCATATTGAAGACATTTGACCATTTGACCGTTGTAGGTCTGCGTGAGTGGGTGGCACTTCCCGACTTGGGAGTGGCAGGCCTGCGTGCCAAGATCGACACCGGTGCCAGCACCTCCAGCCTGCATGCCACCGACATCGAGCCTTTTGAGCGCGACGGTGAGAAGTGGGTGCGCTTTACCGCGCACCTGGGCAGCGTTGTGCAACTGCGTCACCGCCGCTGCGAAGCGCCCCTGGTGACGATGAAAACCATCAAGAGCTCCAATGGCCATGCGCAGGTGCGCTACGTGATCAGCACCACCCTGGCACTGGGTGATCGGGTATGGCGGGTGGAGTTCACCCTGGCCTGCCGCAAAGCCATGCGTTACCGCCTGTTGCTGGGCTCCAAGGCGCTGATTGACGGCCACCTGGTGGTCAATCCCGGCGTCAAGTACGTTCAAGACAAGCCGGTGTTCCCGGTCTCTACTATTTCTGCCCCAGGTGCTGCATGAAGATTGCTGTGCTGTCGCGAAACCCGCGTCTGTATTCCACCCGCCGCCTGGTCGAGGCCGGCACCGAACGTGGCCATGAAATGGTGGTGATCGACACGTTGCGTGCCTATATGAACATTGCCAGCCACAAGCCGCAGATCCATTACCGCGGCAAACCGCTGGAGGGGTTTGATGCGGTGATCCCGCGGATTGGCGCCTCGGTGACGTTCTATGGCTGCGCCGTGTTGCGCCAGTTCGAAATGATGGGGGTCTTCCCCCTCAATGAATCCGTGGCCATTGCACGCTCGCGGGACAAATTACGCTCGTTGCAACTGCTCTCGCGGCGGGGCATCGGCCTGCCGGTCACCGGCTTTGCCCACTCCCCCGACGACATTCCCGACCTGATCGAAATGGTCAACGGCGCGCCGCTGGTGATCAAGGTGCTGGAAGGCACCCAGGGCATAGGTGTAGTGCTGTGTGAAACCGCGACTGCAGCGGAATCCGTGATCGAGGCGTTCATGGGCCTCAAGCAGAACATCATGGTCCAGGAGTACATCAAGGAAGCCGGTGGCGCGGATATCCGCTGCTTCGTGGTGGGCGACAAGGTGATCGCGGCCATGAAGCGCCAGGCCAAGCCCGGAGAGTTCCGCTCCAACCTGCACCGCGGCGGCAGCGCCAGCCTGATCAAGATCACCCCGGAAGAACGCATGACCGCGTTGCGAGCGGCCAAGGTCATGGGGCTGGCAGTGGCGGGTGTGGATATCCTGCGCTCCAACCATGGGCCACTGGTGATGGAGGTGAACTCGTCGCCGGGCCTGGAAGGGATAGAGACCACCACTGGGAAGGATGTGGCGGGGATCATCATCCAGCATCTGGAGAAAAATGGTGGGCCGAATATGACCAGGACCAAGGGCAAGGGCTAGAGACGCGGCTGTCAGCTTCAAGTTATAAGTTGCAAGAGAAAGGGCAAAAGCTGTCTGCCTTTCTCTTGCGGCTTATAGCTTGAAACTTGCAGCTGTTTCTAGACCGCATCCCTTGGCAGCATAAGCCCAAGCGGCAAACGTACCCGCGCCTCAAGGCCACCGCCTTCGCGGTTACGCAACTCGACATTGCCGCCGTGCATCGACGCAATCCGCCGCACGATCGCCAGCCCCAAGCCGGTCCCCTTGCCACCCCGGGCACGGTCGCCACGGGTGAAGGGGTTGAAGATACCCTCCAGTTCGTCCGGATCGATGCCCGCTCCCCGGTCCATCACACTCAGCACCACGTACGGCGCAGCACTGTCGCCAGACACATACGCAGCCACTTCAACATCCGAACCGGCGTGGTGCAACGCGTTGCCGATCAGGTTGTTCAGCAGGCGCTTCATCGACACCCGACGCAACGCAAACGGCTGGATCGGTTCAAGGCGCATGCGCACTTGCTCGCCATTCTGGTTGTAGGGCGCGACAACCTCACGCACCAGGTCCGTGAGATCGACCTCCTCCACCACCTCGTCACGACCATCGCGGATAAACGCCAGGAACTGGTCGAGAATCGCGTCCATGTCTTCGATGTCGCGAACCATGTCGTCGGTGAGGTCGCTATGGTTGCCCATCAGCTCCAGGGACAGGCGCAATCGCGTCAAGGGTGTGCGCAAGTCATGGGACACCCCCGCCAGCATCAGCTCGCGCTCGCGCCCGGCCTGTTCGACATCCTCCGCCATCTGGTTGAAGGCACCATACACCTCGGTCATTTCACTGGGCGTATCGCTGACCGGCAGGCGCACGCTGCGCCCCTGGCCCAATTGGCGGGCGGCAAACACCAGGCGCTTAAGCGGTTGGTTAAGCTGGCGAACGAAAATCCACGCGGACGCTGTGGAAAGCAAGCCGATGGCCAGGAACCAGCCCAACACGTTCCAGATCTTCTGCCCCCGCAAAGGATGCGGATACAGCGGAACCTTGATCCAGGCATCGCCAAGGCTCGGCGCCCTTACCCACAGCGCAGGTGAAACATGCATGCGCAAGCGCACCTCGGTGTCCTCGCCCAGTTCGGCCTGCATCTGGCGCTGGTAGATCTCGCTGTAGGGCCAATGCTGCTCACCCTCGGGTACACCAGCCCCGTCAACGCGGGTCAACGTCGAGGCCTTGGCTACCTTTTCGCGGTTCTCAGGGTCTACGGCCCAGTAACCACGCAGCGTCAAGGCGACACCGTGGCTGTACTGCCGGTCCACCAGCACGTCTTCGTTCATCAGCAGATAAACCAGTGTCAGCGCCTTGGAAAACAGCACGACGATCAGCACCAGCCAAAGGGTGCGGGAGAAGAAACTTTGCGGGAACCACAGAGGGGTTTTCATAGAAGACAGCTGGACACCTTGCAGGAACGAGCGGCGCTCGCAGAATTGCAGACGCCGGGCATCCCGTCGACCCTCATGGAGTCAAGCGCCAGGATGCCCGCCCTGCAAATCATCGGTCACTTGGTTGCGGTGCCATCCGGCACAAACACATAGCCCACACCCCATACCGTCTGGATATACCGAGGTTTGGACGGGTCCGGCTCGATCATCCGGCGCAGACGGGAAATCTGCACGTCGATGGAGCGCTCCAGGGCGTCCCATTCGCGACCGCGTGCCAGGTTCATTAGTTTGTCGCGGGTCAGCGGCTGACGCGCGTTCATCACCAGGGCCTTGAGCACGGCGAACTCACCGGTGGTGAGCATGTGCACTTCGTCGCCACGCTTGAGCTCGCGGGTTGCCAGCGACAGTTCGTAGTCGCCAAAGGTAACGCTTTCGTCTTCGCTGCCCGGCGCGCCCGGTACCGGCGGTGCCTGACGACGCAACACGGCTTTGACCCGCGCCATCAACTCGTCTGGGTTGAAGGGTTTGGCCAGGTAGTCATCGGCGCCCAGCTCGAGGCCCTTGATGCGGCTCAGCTCATCGCCCTTGGCGGTCAGCATGATGATTGGAATCTGGTTGTTCGCGCCGCGCAGGCGCTTGCAGGCGGTGAGGCCGTCTTCGCCGGGCAGCATCAGGTCGAGTACGACCAGGTTGAATACTTCACGCCCCAGGAGACGGTCCATCTGCTCGGTGTTCGGCACCGCGCGGGCACGATAGCCCTTGGAGTTGAAGAAACGCTCCAGCAGGCTGCTCAGCCCCGGATCGTCATCAACGATGAGAATTTTTTCGCCTTCAGCAGTTTGTGCAGTGCTGCTCATTGGATGCTCCTCTTATCTCGGCGCGCATTATGGCGTAGCTGCCGTTATACGCACCGTGTGCATTGTTAGCAGATTTTTCCTCTACTGCCAGCGAACCCGCGCCTTCCAACCACTGGCGCAGTACCCCCCAAGAGCAGAACGCTGGTTATAATGCGGCGCCTTCGTGCAGGGCAACGTCAGATCGTTGCCGTTTAATGCCGGTTTTTTTCACCCGCTTGTCGTGATTTTTTCGATTTCGAGGGTCAATAGGCTGCCTATTGACCCAGGTAGCGGCGCCGGTCGGGCCGCTCAACCAGCCGCGCAAGGCCTTGTTTTCCGGGCCTGCGGGCTGCTTTTCAGAATTTCAGGTGGTTTTATGGACAGCATCAACAGCCGCATCGCCGAAGAACTCGGCGTACGCCCACAACAGGTCGAAGCGGCCGTCGCTCTACTGGATGAAGGCTCCACGGTTCCCTTCATCGCCCGTTACCGGAAAGAAGTGACCGGCAGCCTCGACGACATCCAGCTGCGGCACCTGGAAGAACGCCTGCGCTACCTGCGAGAACTCGACGAACGGCGTATCAGCATCCTCGCCAGCATCGAGGAACAGGGCAAGCTGACCCCGCAGCTGGAACGCGACATCAAGCTCGCCGACACCAAGACCCGCCTCGAAGACCTTTACCTGCCATACAAACAGAAACGCCGCACCAAGGGCCAGATCGCCCTGGAAGCCGGCCTGGGAGAGCTGGCCGACGGTCTGTTCAACGAACCGTCGCTGACCCCGGAGACCGAAGCCGCGCGCTTCGTCAATGCAGAGAAAGGCGTTGCCGACGTCAAGGCCGCCCTCGAAGGCGCCAAGTACATCCTGATGGAGCGCTTCGCCGAAGACGCCAACCTGCTGGAAAAACTGCGCAACTACCTGAAACAGGAAGCCACCCTCAGCGCCCGCGTCATCGCCGGCAAAGAGGAAGAAGGTGCCAAGTTCCGCGATTACTTCGAACACGACGAACCGCTGAAAAGTATGCCGTCCCACCGTGCGCTGGCCATTTTCCGTGGCCGCAACGAAGGCATTCTCAGCTCCGCGCTGAAAGTCGGCGACGAACTGCCGGGCACCATGCACCCGTGCGAAGGCATGATCGGCCAACAATTCGGCATCCAGAATCAGAATCGTCCTGCGGACAAGTGGCTCGGTGAAGTCGTGCGCTGGACCTGGAAGGTCAAGCTCTACACCCACCTGGAAACCGATCTGCTCGGCGAATTGCGCGACGGCGCCGAAACCGAGGCGATCAACGTATTCGCCCACAACCTGCACGACCTGCTGCTGGCCGCCCCGGCCGGCCCGCGCGCCACCCTGGGCCTCGACCCGGGCCTGCGCACCGGCTGCAAGGTCGCCGTGGTCGATGCCACCGGCAAGCTGCTGGACCACGCCACCGTGTACCCACACGTGCCGCACAACAAGTGGGACCAGACCCTCGCCATCCTGGCCGCCCTGTGCGCCAAACATTCGGTGGACCTGATCGCCATCGGCAACGGCACTGCCAGCCGTGAAACCGACAAGCTGGCCGCCGAGCTGATCAAGAAATACCCGGCCATGAAGATGACCAAGGTGATGGTCTCCGAAGCCGGTGCTTCGGTGTACTCGGCGTCGGAACTGGCCTCCAAGGAATTCCCGGACCTCGACGTGTCGATCCGTGGAGCGGTGTCCATTGCCCGTCGCCTGCAGGATCCGCTGGCAGAACTGGTGAAAATCGATCCTAAATCCATCGGTGTCGGCCAGTACCAGCACGATGTGTCGCAGCTGAAACTGGCACGCGGCCTGGATGCGGTAGTCGAAGACTGCGTAAACGCCGTGGGCGTGGACGTGAACACGGCCTCGGTAGCGTTGCTGGCGCGTATCTCCGGCCTCAATGCCACCCTGGCGCAGAACATCGTCACTCACCGCGACGAAAACGGCGCCTTCAAAACCCGTGCTGCGCTGAAAAAAGTCGCGCGCCTGGGTGAAAAAACCTTCGAGCAAGCCGCCGGCTTCCTACGCGTGATGAACGGCGACAACCCGCTGGACTCGTCCGCCGTTCACCCGGAAGCCTATCCATTGGTGCAACGTATCGCCGCCGAGACCGACCGCGATATCCGCTCACTGATCGGCGACGCCGCGTTCCTCAAGCGCCTGGATCCAAAGAAGTACACCGACGAAACCTTCGGCGTGCCGACCATCACCGACATCCTGCAAGAGCTGGAAAAACCTGGCCGCGACCCGCGTCCCGAGTTCAAGACCGCCGAGTTCCAGGACGGCGTCGAAGACCTCAAGGACCTGCAACTGGGCATGATCCTCGAAGGCGTGGTCACCAACGTGACCAACTTCGGCGCGTTTGTCGATATCGGCGTGCATCAGGACGGTTTGGTACACATTTCTGCGCTTTCGGAGAAGTTCATCAAGGATCCGCGCGAAGCGGTGAAAGCCGGTGATGTGGTCAAGGTCAAGGTCATGGAAGTCGACATCCCGCGTAAACGCGTTGGCCTGTCGATGCGCATGGGCGACACCCCCGGCGAAAAAATCGACGGCGCCCGTGGTGCACGTCCTGGCTCGGCACCGCGCCAGTCACAGAACCGCTCTGAAAACAGTCAACCGCGCAAGGAAACCGCCACCGCGGCGCCAAGCAACAACGCCATGGCCTCGCTGTTCGCCAACGCCAAGCAGTTGAAGAAACGCTGATGGAAATCCCCGCCGGCTTGACCCAGAGCGCGTTCAGCGAACTGATCGGCTGCCGCCTGCAACGCCTCGAGGAAGGCGTTGCCGAGGTGGCCCTGACCCTGGAGCCGCACCTGCGCAACCGCGCGGGCAAGCTCCATGGCGGGGCGATTTTCAGTCTGGTGGACATCACCATGGGGCTGGCCTGTTCCAGCGCCCATGGGTTTGACCAGCAGAGCGCGACCATCGAATGCAAGATCAACTACATCCGCGCCGTGGAAGACGGCGATGTGCTGTGCACCAGCCGCGTGATTCACGCCGGCCGGCGCACGCTGGTGGTCGAGGCCGATGTGTATCAGGACGAAAGACTTGTCGCAAAAGCACAGGGCACGTTCGCTGTCCTATAGCTCCCCGCCCCCGATTTGAGTTAATTTCGGCGCTGCGATAACAGCGTCGGAATTTTCTTGCTGCGCTATAGCCCAATTCATGGAGTGAAGTAGGCTTTTTTAACGCGGGTCAAATCGACTCAAAACCAGGCGATCACGCCAGTTTTAACTTCACCCTTGTAGACCGTCCTGCCCACCCCCATATTGGGGCGACTGACGCGTGAAGGAATCCAACTTGAGCGAACTTCTCAACCGCCGCCTGGCCCTGCTCGGCAAGCGCGAACACCTCTCCCTGCTAGAGCAGTGCTTGCACGGCATCGAGCGTGAATGCCTACGTGTCACCGGTGAGGGTCGCCTGGCGCAAACGCCGCACCCCGAAGCCCTGGGCGCCGCGTTGACCCATGAACAGATCACCACCGACTACTCGGAATCGCTGCTGGAGTTCATCACTCCGGCCCTGCCCAACCCGGCCGATACCTTGAGCAGCCTGGACAAGATCCATCGCTTTGCCTACACCAAGCTCGGCAGTGAATACCTGTGGAGCCCCTCGATGCCGTGCCCGTTGCCGGCCGAGGAAGACATCCCGATCGCCTACTACGGCACTTCCAATATCGGACAGCTCAAGTACGTGTACCGCAAGGGCCTGGCCCTGCGTTACGGCAAGACCATGCAGTGCATCGCGGGCATCCACTACAACTTTTCCCTGCCGGAACAGCTGTGGCCGCTGCTCAAGGAGACTGAAGGCTTCGTCGGCACCGACCGCGACTATCAGTCCACGGCCTATATCGCGCTGATCCGCAACTTCCGCCGCTACAGCTGGCTGCTGATGTACCTGTTCGGCGCATCGCCGGCCCTGGATGCGGGTTTCCTGCGTGGTCGCTCGCACCAATTGGAAGTGCTCGACGCCGACACCCTGTACCTGCCGTACGCCACCAGCCTGCGCATGAGCGACCTGGGTTACCAGAGCAACGCCCAGGCCGGCCTGACGCCATGCTACAACGACCTGGCCAGCTACACCGACAGCCTGCGCGAAGCAGTGGCAACGCCCTACGCGCCCTATGTCGAAGTCGGCACCCACAAGGACGGTGAGTGGGTACAGCTCAACACCAACATCCTGCAGATCGAAAACGAGTACTACTCCAACATCCGCCCCAAGCGCGTGACCTACACCGGCGAGCGGCCGATCCAGGCGCTGATGGCCCGTGGCATCCAGTACATCGAAGTGCGCTGCCTGGACATCAACCCGTTCCTGCCGATGGGCATCGACCTGCCGGAGTCGCGTTTCCTCGACGCATTCCTGCTGTACTGCGCGCTGAACGACAGCCCGCTGTTCGCCGACAACGAGTGCGGCAACGCCACGTCCAACTTCCTCAGCGTGGTCAAGGAAGGCCGGCGCCCGGGCCTGCAATTGCAGCGCAAGGGCCAGGCTGTGGACATGAAGGAATGGGCCACCGAGCTGCTGGAGAAGATTGCCCCGTTGGCTGCGCTGCTGGATGAAAGCCACGGCATCACCGAACACAGCCAGGCGCTGGACGCCCAGCTGGCCAAGGTCAAGGACCCGTCCCTGACCCCTTCGGCGCAGGTATTGGCGGCGATGGCCGAGCGCAAAGAGAGTTTCGCGCAGTTCTCCCTGCATCAGAGCGAGGTGCACGCCGAGTACTTCCGCCGCGAGCCGTTGCCCGCAGAAGAGCAGGCACGCTTTGAAGAGCTGGCGCGCACGTCGCTGGCGCAGCAGGCGGAGCTGGAGCAGAACGAAGTGGGCGACTTTGATGTGTTTGTCGGCTCGTACCAGGCGAGCATTCTGGCCATCAGCAACTAACTCAAGCCGAACCCGGCTCAAAATGTGAGAGGGGCTTGCCCCCTCCCACATTTGCCCTCATCACGCTCAAGATTCGCTTCAACCTTTCGCCCATAAGCTAATTCGAAAATGTTATTTATTTTCGGATTCTTAGATCATTTAGTCTCCTCACACGCCGACCCTCGGCCGCCTGATTGAGGAGCTTCCCCTTGAAACTGTTAACCCCTCTGCGCCTCCTGGCCGCGTTGTCCCTGGCCGGTGCCAGCCTGTTTGCCCAGGCGGCGGATGTGACCATCGCTTACCAGACCACCGTAGACCCGGCCAAAGTTGCCCAGGCCGACGGCGCGTACGAAAAAGCCACTAACGCCAAGATCGACTGGCGCAAATTCGACAATGGCGCCGACATCATCGCCGCCATCGCCTCCGGCGACGTGCAGATCGGCTACCTCGGTTCCAGCCCGCTGACCGCTGCGATCACCCGCAAGGTGCCGGTGGAAACCTTCCTGGTTGCCACCCAGATCGGCGGTGCCGAAGCCCTGGTGGCGCGCAACGGTTCCGGGATCAACGGTCCCCAGGACCTGATCGGCAAGAAAGTCGCCGTGCCCTTCGTTTCCACCGGCCACTACAGCCTGTTGGCCGCGCTGAAGCACTGGAACATCGACCCATCGAAAGTGACCATCCTCAACCTCGCACCGCCGGCGATCATCGCGGCCTGGAAGCGCGGTGACATCGACGCTACCTACGTATGGGACCCGGCCCTGGGCGTGGCCAAGGAAAACGGCAAGGTGCTGATCACCTCCGGCGAGCTGGCCAAGTTCGGCGCGCCGACCTTCGATGCGTGGATCGTGCGTAAGGATTTTGCCGAGAAGCACCCGGAAATCGTCACCGCCTTCGCCAAAGTCACCCTGGATGCCTACGCCGCCTACCGCAAAGACCCACAAGCCTGGCTCGCCGACACAGGCAACGTCGACAAACTGGTGAAACTCTCCGGCGCCAAGGCCAGCGACATCCCGCTGCTGCTGCAAGGCAACGTCTACCCGCTGGCCGCTGACCAGGTGACCCTGCTGGGCGCACCGACCACCAAGGCCGTGACCGATACCGCTGCGTTCCTCAAGGAACAAGGCAAGGTCGACGCCGTGCTGCCGGACTACGCCCCTTACGTCAGCGCCAAGTTCATCACTAACTGATTCAAGGAGTTCATCGCGATGGCCTTGCTACAACTGGAGCGCATCAGCGCACAGTACCCAGGCGCCACAGAACCGGTACTGTCCGACATTTCACTCGACCTGGGACCCCAGCAATTGCTGGTGGCCCTCGGCCCGTCCGGCAGTGGCAAGACTTCGCTGTTGAACCTCATTGCCGGCTTTGTCGAACCGTCCGCCGGGCGCATCACCCTCGATGGCGTACCGGTCAAAGGCCCCAGCGCCGAACGTGGCGTGGTGTTCCAGGACGACGCGCTGCTGCCCTGGCAGGACGTGTTGGCCAATGTCGGTTTCGGCCTGGAACTGGCCGGCATGCCCAAGGCGCAGCGCGAAGTGCGCGCCCGGGAAATGCTCGCGCTGGTGGACCTCGCCGGCTTCGACAATCGCCGCATCTGGCAACTCTCCGGCGGCCAGAAGCAACGCGTCGGCCTGGCCCGCGCCCTGGCCGCCGACCCGCGCGTGCTGCTGATGGACGAACCCTTCGGCGCCCTCGATGCCTTCACCCGAGAGCAGATGCAGGAACTGTTGCTGCAAGTCTGGCGGCGCACGGCCAAGCCGGTGTTCCTGATTACCCACGACATCGAAGAAGCGGTGTTCCTCGCCACCGACCTGATCCTGCTGGCGCCCAACCCGGGCCAGATCGTCGAACGCCTGCACCTGGACTTCGGCCAGCGCTACGCCGCCGGTGAGTCGGCGCGGGCGATCAAGTCCGACCCGCGCTTTATCGAAACCCGCGAACACGTGCTGGGCAAAGTGTTCTCGCAACGGCAGGTGTCCGCATGAGCAGCTACGAACTCCCCGCCACCACTGCCAAGCCGGTGGCGCACGCGGTCATTCCTGTGCGTCGTAGCCTGAGTACACGCTGGATCAGCCTGTTGACCCTGGTCGCCTTGCTGGCCCTCTGGTGGGCTGTCACCGCCACCGGCCTGATCGAACCGTTGTTCCTGCCACCGCCCTCCGCCGTGCTGCAAAAAGGCTGGCTGCTGGCGACCACGGGCTATATGGATTCCACCTTGTGGCAGCACCTGGGCGCGAGCCTCAGCCGGATCGGCCTGGGCCTGGGCTTCGCGGTGCTGACCGCCGTGCCGGTAGGCATTGCCATCGGCGCCAACCGCATCGCCCGCGGCATTCTCGACCCGCTGATCGAGTTCTACCGGCCGATTCCGCCCCTGGCTTACCTGCCGTTGATCGTGATCTGGTGCGGTATCGGCGAGCTGTCCAAGGTGCTGCTGATTTACCTGGCGATCTTTGCGCCGATCGCCATCGCCACCGCGACCGGCGTACGCACCGTCGACCCGGCCAAGCTGCGGGCGGCGCAGTCGCTGGGCGCCACCCGTGCGCAGCTGATTCGCCATGTGATCCTGCCGAGCGCCCTGCCCGACATCCTCACCGGGGTGCGCATCGGCCTGGGTGTGGGCTGGTCGACCCTGGTCGCCGCCGAACTGATCGCGGCCACCAGCGGCCTGGGTTTCATGGTGCAGTCGGCGGCGCAGTTCCTCGTGACCGATGTGGTGGTGCTGGGGATCCTGGTGATCGCCCTGATCGCCTTCGCCATGGAAATGGGCCTGCGCGCCCTGCAGCGTAAGTTAGTGCCTTGGCATGGCCAGGCACATTGAGTGAGAACAGCATGAGCAGCCTGACCGTTACCCCCTTGAGCACCGCCCTGGGCGCCCAGATCAGTGGCGTGGATATTACCCGGCCGCTGAGCACCGAACATCGCGATGCCATCGAACAGGCGTTGCTCAGCCATTCGGTGCTGTTCTTCCGTGGCCAGCCGATCACCCCGCCGCAACAGGCGCGGTTCGCGGCGAACTTCGGCGACCTGCACATCCATCCGATCTACCCCAACGTGCCGGAACAGCCCGAAGTGCTGGTCCTCGACACCGCCGTCACCGACGTGCGCGACAACGCCGTGTGGCACACCGATGTGACCTTCCTGCCCACCCCGGCCCTCGGTGCGGTGCTGAGTGCCAAGCTGCTGCCGGCGTACGGCGGCGATACGCTGTGGGCCAGTGGCATCGCGGCGTACGAGGCGCTGTCCGAGCCGTTGAAGCGGTTGCTCGATGGGCTGACGGCTACCCACGACTTCACCAAATCCTTCCCGCTGGAACGCTTTGGCAACAGTGCCGAAGACCTGTCGCGCTGGGAAGAAACCCGCAGGAAAAACCCACCGCTGTCGCACCCGGTCGTGCGCACGCATCCGGTGAGCGGGCGTAAGTCGCTGTTTGTCAGTGATGGGTTTACCACCAGGATCAATGAACTGGAACCGGCGGAAAGCGAGGCGATCCTCAAGCTGCTGTTCGCCCACGCGACACGCCCGGAATTCACCCTCCGCTGGCGCTGGCAGGAGAACGACGTGGCGTTCTGGGATAACCGCGTGACCCAACATTACGCGGTGGATGACTACCGGCCGCAACGGCGGGTGATGCATCGGGCGACGATTCTTGGGGATGTGCCGTTCTGACGATCTGATGAGCGGACTCGCCGCACTCGAAAGCAAGCCGTTATGCTAGCAATGATTTCATTGATTGCATGAGGGCATTCACATGGCAAGCCTTACCATCCGTAATTTAGATGACAGCATCAAAGAGCTTCTGCGCATTGAAGCAGCCCACAATGGGCATTCCATGGAAGAAGAGGCGCGTCTTATTCTGCGCAAATCACTCATGAGCGTCGGCAAGGGGCGGGGGTTGGGCAGCAGGATTCACGCACGCTTTGCACAGGCAGGAGGGCTGGATGCAGACGTGCCGGAGCGTAATGCGCCCATCAGGACGGTGGAGTTCGATGAATGATCCTACTCGACACCAATGTCCTCTCTGAATTGATGCGACCCGAGCCTGCATCAGCGGTGCTTGATTGGATTGACAGCCATGCCGCCGAAGAGCTGTTCACCAGTTCAATGACCATGGCGGAGATTCTTCATGGCATTGAGCGGCTGCCCGAGGGGAAGCGTAAGCACAGCCTGCACACTCATGCAGTAGCCATGTTTCAAGACGACTTCGCCGATCGCATCCTTGCGTTCGATGCCTACGCAGCCGTCCACTACTCAAAGCTGGTGACCGCTCGCGAACAGTCTGGAAAGCCCATTGGACTCGCTGACGCTCAGATAGCCGCAATCTGTCGTGCCCAGCAGGCAAAACTCGCAACAAGGAACGTCAAGGACTTTGAGGGCACCGAGGTGGATGTCATCAATCCCTGGACAGCGGCAATGGCTGGTTAACCCTGTGCTGAGATAGCGGCCATCGCAGAAATCAAATGTGGCAGGGATTTGCCCCTCCCACATTGACCCGGTGCTATCAGGTTATTCCGCGTTGGATGGCTTTTCCCACAGGTTAATCCCACCTTCCTGCGCAAACCGATCGATCTCCGCCAGTTCCTCCGCACTGAAGCTCAAGTTCTTCAACGCGCCGACGTTCTCGATGATCTGCTCCGGCCGGCTCGCGCCAATCAACGCGCTGGTCACCCGTGGGTCGCGCAACGTCCAGGCCAGCGCCAATTGCGCCAGGCTCTGGCCGCGGCGCTGGGCGATTTCATTCAACGCACGCACGTGGGCGATGTTGGTTTCAGACAGGTGCTTGGCCTGCAACGAACCACCACCCGGGCGGTTGACCCGGGCGTCGGCCGGCACGCCATTGAGGTACTTGTCGGTGAGCAAACCCTGGGCCAGCGGCGTGAAGGCAATCACTCCGGCGCCGAGTTCTTCGGTGGTGTCCAGCAGGTCTTTTTCCACCCAGCGGTTGAGCAGGTTGTAGGCTGGTTGGTGGATCAGCAGCGGGACTTTCCACTCTTTGAGCAGCGCAGCGATTTCGCGGGTTTTCACCCCGGAGTAAGACGAGATACCGATGTACAACGCCTTGCCCTGTTGCACGGCGGTGGCGAGGGCGCTGGCGGTTTCTTCCAGGGGCGTGTCGGCATCAAAACGGTGGGAGTAGAAAATATCCACGTAGTCGACGCCCAGGCGTTGCAGGCTCTGGTCCAGGCTGGCCAGCACGTATTTGCGCGAGCCGCCGCCCTGGCCGTAAGGCCCCGGCCACATGTCCCAGCCGGCCTTGCTGGAGATGATCAATTCGTCGCGGTAGTGCTTGAAGTCTTCGCGCAGCAAACGACCGAAGTTGATCTCGGCGCTGCCGTAGGGTGGGCCGTAGTTGTTGGCCAGATCGAAGTGGTTGATGCCCAGGTCGAACGCGGTGCGCAGCAGGGCGCGCTGGGTGTCGATCGGGGTGCTGTCGCCAAAGTTGTGCCACAGCCCCAGGGACAGTGCCGGCAGCACCAGTCCACTGCGGCCTACGCGGCGATACGGGATAGATTCATAGCGGTTTTCGGCAGCAATGTAAGTCATCGAATCCTCTCTTGGACGTAGGCAAATAAGGCCTGGGAATAACGATATTCCCAGGCCTTTTAACCAGCTGAATCGCTTAAGTCTGCCCTTCCGTTTTACAGCAATTTCCTACCAGAGTGGAACGACATAGCTGACATAGAAGCGGTTTTCATCCTGCACGGTGGCACCGGTAATGTCCGGACTGGCGTGGGCATTTTTCCAGGTCACGCCAAGGCCTTTGAGGGTACCGGTCGGCACTTGATACGCCACCGCCACGTTTCGCTCCCATTCACTGGTGGTGCCCTGGACGGTGCGGATGTCATCGCCGTGGGCGTAGGCGGCGGAGAAGGTCAGGCCGTTGAGGCCGAGTTTGCCGAAATCATATTTGTACTGCGCCAGCCAGGTGCGTTCGCCGGCATGCTGGAATTTGTTCAGCTGCATGTTGGTCAGCGCCGGGGTGTCGGCACCCGAGCCTGGGCCTTGGCGCGCGTCACCGCTGTTAAGGCCGGAGTCGAGGTACGGGAAGTCGCTGTCGCCGCTGTTTTTCTGGATGCCCAGGCCGACGGTATGACCGTCCAGGCTGTAGCTTTCCAGCAGGCTGACGGTGGACTGGTTGATGCGGCCCTTGTTCACGCCATCGCCATACAGGCCCGCTGCGGCAAAGTCCTTGTCACCGTCGGCGTTGCCGCCCACACCCAGGCTGCGGAACACGCGCACGTCGGTATCGATCGCACCGACCGACAAGGCGTCATGGCGCTTGGCGCCGAGGAAGAACTGCTGGTAGTAATCCTCCAGGTTGGAGTACCACAGGCTGACAGTGGTGTTCTGTATGCCGGTGTAATCCGCACCACCGAACAGGAAGCGGTCGCTCTCTTTGGTCCCGCCCGCGGTGATCATGCCCTGGTCGCCGGTTTCGTTGCGGATCTTGGTCTTGAAGATATCGCCGCCGGTGAAGGTGAAGTCGCTGAGGTCCTTGGACACCAGTTGCACACCGGTATTGGTCTGCTGGTACAGGCGCCCGTCGGTGTTGGCCAGCACCGGGTTGTTGCCGTACAGCGTACCGACGCGCAACTCATCCTTGGCAAAGTGCATCTTGAACGTCGGGCTGAGCACGCCGAACTGATCGGCGGATTTGCCGTTGTCCAGCGGGAACATGCTGCCGGGATAGCGGCCCTGGTGATCCTTGTCGTTGAGGTCGCCGCCGGAATCCAGTTTCAACCCATAGAACGCCTGCAGATCGAGGCCGAAGCCCACCGGCCCTTCGGTGTAGCCGGACTTGAAATTGAACTCGAAACCCTGGCCCCAATCCCGAATGCTGTGGGCCTTGGCGTTGCTGTTCACCACGTCCCGTCCCTGCTGGTTGAGATAGCGGTTGAGCAGGGTCACGTCGGCGTGGCTGTCATCGATAAAATCGGCGTGGGCGGACAGCATAAAGCTCGCCATGGCGGCACCCACCATAGGGCTTATCAACGTCTTCATTGTTACCGGTCTCCGTCACTGTTCTGAAATGAAAGCGTCAAACGCTTCACACAATTACGCAGTGACCAGATGACAGTTGCGCGTCAAAACCCGATGCAGACGGATGAAATTAAATTTATGAAAGCCTTTAACTACGCGGGTTAGCGGGCGTTTTCGAAGATTTCCGCGAGCCAGTCGACGAACACACGCACCCTCGGCGACATGTGTCGGTTCTGTGGATAAAGCACCGACACCGGCATCAAGGGCGGCGGTGTTTCCTGCAGAATTTCGCGCATCACGCCCTGCTCGATCAGATCGGCCATGCGGTAATGCGGGCATTGGATAATCCCCAACCCCGCCACCGCACTGGCGGAGTAAATCTCCGCGCCGAACACCGACAGCGCACCGTCGATACTCACTTCCTGCAACTCGCCATCGACCATAAACTCGAACGGAAACAGCTTGGCCGTGGTGCGTGAAACGTAGTTCACCGCGCGGTGTTTACCTAACTCGGCCAGGCTCTTGGGTTCGCCGTATTTGCGCAGGTAGGCAGGGCTCGCGCACGTCACCTGGCGCAGGTTGGCGACGCGCCGACCAATCAACGCGGAATCCCCCAGGGTGCCCGCACGCAATACGCAATCCACACCCTCGGCGATCAGGTCGACAAAGCGGTCCGCCTCACTGATGGACAGCTCGATATCCGGGTATCGCACCATGAATTGCGGCAGCGCCGGCACCACAAAATACTTGGCCAGCGTGCCGTGCAGGTCCACGCGCAAACGCCCCTTGGGCGCCACGCTGCGGAACGCCAACTCGGCTTCTTCCAGCTCCGCGAGTAGCTGCACGCAGCGTTGGTAGTACGCCTCGCCATCCAGGGTCGGGCGCACACGCCGAGTGCTGCGTTCCAGCAGGCGCGTACCCAACCAGGCTTCAAATTGATTGAGGGTGTGAGTCAGGGTCGCACGGGGCAGGTTCAAGTCATCAGCCGCCAGCGTGAAGCTGGAACGCTCGTAAATACGCACAAAGACCTTCATGGCTTTGACTTGATCCACGCTGTACTCCTACACCCTTATTGTTGGCGATTATTGAACAGTCAAGGCAACTCTGGCGCATTTATCGCCCAGGGTAAACATGTGAATCTGCTTCCAGACCCCCGTTCAAGGAACCCAGATCATGACGACTCAAGTGGCAATCATCACCGGCGCTTCCCGTGGTATTGGTGCCGTCATCGCCAAACAACTCGCCGCCGACGGTTACGCCGTGGCCATCAACTACGCCAGCAGCGCCGCCGAGGCGTCGAAGCTGGTGGTGGAACTGCGTCAGGCGGGCCATCAGGCCATAGCGATCCAAGGTGACGTCGCCAAACCCGCCGACATCAAGCGCCTGTTCGACGAAACCGAGGCGCAATTGGGCAAGGTCGATGTGCTGATCAACAACGCCGGCATCCTCAAGACGCTGCCCCTGGCCCAGCACAGCGACGAACTCTACGACCAGAACTTCGATATCCACACCCGTGGCACGTTCAACGCCCTGCGTGAAGCCGCCACCCGCTTGAACGACGGCGGGCGCGTCGTCAATTTTTCCAGCAGCACCGTCGGCCTCAACTTCCCCGGCTACGCGGTGTACATCGCCAGCAAGGCGGCAGTGGAGTCCCTGACCCAGGTGTTTGCCAAAGAGATGCGCGGGCGGCGCATTACCGTCAACGCCGTGGCGCCAGGCCCGGTCGCCACCGAGTTGTTCCAGCACGGCAAGAGCAAAGAGCAGATCCAGGGCATGGCCAAGATGCCGCCGCTGGAACGCCTTGGACAACCGGAAGACATCGCCCGCGTGGTGGCGTTTCTGGTGAGCCCGGCCGGTGGCTGGATCAATGGGCAAATCCTGCGCGCCAACGGCGGGCTCGTTTAAACCACCCACCAAAAATAGGGAGTCGTGCTCATGAACTCACTCGACCGTACTAACCACACTCGCAGCCAATCCAAGTGGATGTTCAACCTGATAACAGCCATCGCGGCGACCACTGCCGCCGTGGCGGCAGGTACCAGCGGGATGCTGACCTTGCCCGTCTGGGCGATGTTTGTCGGCTGGGTCGCCTTCTTCAGTCGCGGCCTGACCCTGCGCGATGGCCTGGCCAACCTCGGCTGCGTATTGCTTGGGATTGTGTTCGGCATGTTGGCGGCCAGGAGCATCGCTGCCTTGGCTCCGATTCTCGGCGTATGGGCATTACCTGCCGTCGTGTTTGTCGTGGCCATGGTCGTGGTTTCCCTGAGGGCCGTACCGGTGATGAACAACCTCGTCAGCTACTTTCTCGGCCTGATCACCTACTTCGCCTCGCACCTCGAGCCATCGCTGGAAACCTTCACCGAACTGGGCGGTGCCAGCAGCCTCGGGGCCTTCGCCGGCTGGTTCTCCCACGCCGTGCAGCAACGTTTCCACCGCCACGCCTAAGCCCACTTCCGACGAGGTCACCCCCATGAAATCGATCATCCTGATTACCGGTGCGTCCAGCGGTTTTGGCGCGCTCACCGCCCGCGCCTTGGCCGACGCCGGCCATACGGTCTACGCCAGCATGCGCGAAACCCTGGGGCGCAATGCGCCGCAGGTGGCCGAAGTGCAGCGCTATGCCCGCGCGCATCAGGTGGACTTGCGCAGTGCCGAGTTGGACGTGACCGACAGCGATTCAGTAGAGGCCGGCGTTGCCAGGATTGTCGCGGACTGCGGACGCCTGGATGTGATCATCCACAACGCCGGACACATGTCGTTCGGCCCGGCCGAAGCCTTCACGCCGGAGCAATTCGCCCAGCTGTATGACATCAACGTATTGAGCACCCAGCGGGTCAACCGCGCCGCACTGCCGTATTTGCGCAAGCAGGGCAAAGGCCTGGTGATGTGGGTGTCGTCCAGCAGCGCTCGTGGTGGAACACCGCCGTTTCTGGCGCCGTACTTCGCGGCCAAGGCGGCGATGGACTCCTTGGCGGTGTCCTACGCCAGTGAGCTGACCCGCTGGGGCATCGAGACCTCGATCATCGTGCCCGGCGCATTCACCAAGGGCACCAACCACTTCGTCCACTCCGGCAAGCCCGCCGACCAGGCGCGGGTGAGTGAGTATGAAGACGGCCCTTATGCCGGTGTGGCGCAAGCTGCCCTGCACGGCCTGGCGGCGCTGGAGCCCGCGGATGCTGATGTGGCTGAAGTCGCCCAGGCCATCGTCGAGATCGTCGACTTGCCCTTCGGCACACGCCCTTTGCGTCGGCATATCGACCCGTCCGAAGACGGCTGCGAAATCGTCAACGGTGTGGCCGACCGGGTACGTGCCGAGTTGTTCTGGAAAGTCGGTCTGCAGGACCTGCTCAAGCCGGTCAACCACTGAAAACACGGAGGCTCGCCATGACCTTGTTGATCCCCGCACTCGCCCCGCTTTACCGCTTCGCCGAACCCCTGGCGTACACGCTGCTGCGCGCAGGCTTTGGGGTGATCATGATCACCCACGGGCTGCCCAAATTGCTGGGCAACGCCCATGGGTCGATGGCAGACCCGATGGCGGCCTCCATCAACCTGATCCAGAACCGCCTGCACTTGCCGCAGGCGGAGCTGATCGGCCTGCTGGTGGCCTTGCTGGAAGCGGTCGGTGGATTGCTGTTGATCCTCGGCCTGGGCACACGGCTGGTCGCGGCCATGCTGACCGTGCAGATGTTGACCATTGCTTACTTGCTGGGGCCGACGTGGCCGTGGATCGACCGAGGCATCGAGTACCCGATGCTGATGGCGCTGCTATCGTTGTACCTGGTGTTTCGCGGTGCAGGCCGCTATTCCCTGGACAGCGCGCTGGGCAAGGAGCTCTGAACATGCACACCACCCTGGTGATCACCGCGGGCTTGATCCTGCTGGCCCTGATGCTGTTGATCGGGCAGAAGCTTGGCGTCAGCCGGAACATTCTGGCCTACAGCTTTGTGGCGATCTGGTTGGGGGTGGCGCTGATCAATGGCGCCGTGGGGGTGGTCACTGCCGGCCAACCCCTGGTGTCGGAGCTGGTGATCGGCAGTGGCGTGTTTGGCGTGCCCTTGGTAGCACTGGCCCTGTACCTCAGGGCCTGAGCCTCAACGCACCAAGTGCAGGAACTGCAGGTGGCGCTCGTACTGGTCGAGGATGTCGTTGATGATCTGCTCCTTGGTGTAGCCCACCAGGTCGTAGTCCTGGCTGCCCTCGCTCAAGTGCACTTCCGCGCGGTAGTAGCGGCGATTGTTGAGCTGCTTGGACCCCATGCCGCCGCGTGCAAATGAGGGCGTGAAATAGCCGCGCATCTGCACCTGGTACACGAACGGATGCTCTTCGCCGTGACCGATTTCCAGGCTGACGCTGTCGTTGGAGGGGTCGGGCTGGGTGAGGACATTGAGGCCTTTTTCGACAAACACCGCCGTCACTTCTTCGATCGCCGGACGCACCGTGGTCTCAAGGAAGCGGTACACCTCGTCCCGCGACGGGAAATGCACGGCCTGGCTCAAACGCTGGCGCCAACCGCCGGTGCCCTTGCGGGAGCCCGACACCGGCGCCAGCGAATGCAACTGCGCAATCTGCTTTTGCGACTCGAGGTAGAAGGCCTTGTGCAGCCCCCACATCATCAGCAGCAGGATCAGCGAGAACGGCAGCGAGGTCAGCACCACCGCCGATTTCAGCGAATCAATACTGCCGGCAAACAGCAAGGCACTGGTGACCAGCGCGGTCATCGCGCCCCAGAACACCCGCAGCCATTTCGGTCCATCTTCATCGGCGTTGCCGCCTTTGGACGAGAGGGTGGACAGCACTACGGTGCCCGAGTCAGCGGAAGTTACGAAGAACACGAAGCTGATAAACACCGTGACCGCGATAACCGTCTTGCTCCACGGGTAGGTTTCCAGCAGCAGGTAGAGGCTCATCGACGGATCATCGATGGCCGACTGAGCGAGGGCGGCCATGCCGTGGTTGAGCACCTGGTCGATGGCGCTGTTGCCGAAGATCGACATCCACGCCAGGGTGAAACCCAGCGGGATCAGCAGCACGCCGAACACGAATTCGCGGATGGTCCGGCCACGGGAAATGCGCGCGATAAACAGGCCTACGAATGGCGACCATGCAATCCACCAGGCCCAGTAGAACACCGTCCAGCCGCCCAGCCAGTCGCTCGGTTTGTCGTAGGCGTACACATCGAAACTCTTGGTCGGCAACGCGCCCAGGTAGTCACCGATGTTCTGGATCAGGGTGTTGAGCAAGTGCTGGGTCGGCCCGGCGAACAACACGAACAGCAGCAGCGCGCAGGCCAGCAGCATGTTGATGTCGGACATCACCCGCACGCCCTTGTCGACGCCGGCCACGGCGACCAGAATCGCCGCGCCCATCATCAGGGTGATCAGGCCGACCTGGATCCACTGGGTGTGGGCAACGCCGAACAAGTAGTCGAGGCCGGAATTGAGGTGCAGCACGCCAAAGCCCATGTCGGCCCCCAGGCCGAACACCGTGGCAATGATGCCGAAGCCATCCACCGCATAGCCGATAGGGCCATTGATGCGCTTGCCGATCAGCGGGTACAACGCCGAGCGCAACGCCAGCGGCAGGTTATGCCGGTAGGCGAAATACGCCAGCGCCATGCCAACAAACGCAAACACGCCCCAGCCGTGCAGGCCCCAGTGCAGGAACAGCACCTGCATGGCCTGGCGCGCGGCGTCGGCATTCATGGCCTCGCCCTGGGGCGGTTGCACCAGGTGCGTCAGCGGCTCGGACACGCAGAAGAAGAACAACGTGATGCTGATCCCGGCGGCGAACAGCATGCCGGCCCAGGACAGGTAACTGAATTCGGGCTCGTCGTGGTCGGCACCGAGTTTTATCTTGCCGTAGCCCGATAGCGCGGTGACCACCACGAAGACCAGATACAGGGTCATCGCCAGCATGTAGTACCAGCCGACCGTGTTGGCCGCCCAGTTTTGCGCCGCCAGCAACCAGGCCCCGGCCTGTTGCGGGATAGCGATGACAGTGATGCCGAACAGCAAGATGAAGGTGGCGGCAAAGTAAAAGACCGGCGCATTCATGCGCACCAGGCCGCTGGATGGGGTGGACGATGCACTCATGAACGATGCACCCCGAGGGTGAGGGATGTGGCTGTATAAAACGGACTCAGCAAAGGTAAGCCTCCTGTTGTGAGCGGGCAGCGAACCACCGGGTTTAACTTGAACGAACGTTCAAGTTAAACATGAATAGGCGGTTTGGGGCTAATCGCAGGGCTGAGTGGTATGACGGGTGAGCAAAGGAAATCGTTCAGCGACTGCTGACTGAAATACGGGCTCCGTGTGAAATGCCGTCAAAATGTGGGAGGGGGCTTGCCCCCGATGGCGGTGGTCCAGCCAATTCATTTTTGACTGACACTCCGCTATCGGGAGCAAGCCCCCTCCCACAGGGTTTTGTGTGATTTTTAAGACCGGCGCTATTTTTGCGCCCCATCATCATGCTGCAGATTCGCCTGCGTAATATTCGCCCCCGCCGGCACACTGCGGGTCAGCCACACATTGCCGCCAATGGTCGAGCCCTTGCCGATGGTGATGCGCCCGAGGATCGTCGCCCCGGCATAGATCACCACATCATCCTCGACAATCGGGTGGCGCGCATGGCCCTTCTGCAGTTGCCCATCTTCGTCCGCCGGGAAGCGCTTGGCCCCCAAGGTGACGGCCTGATAGATGCGCACCCGCTCGCCGATGATCGCGGTTTCGCCGATCACCACGCCCGTGCCGTGGTCGATGAAGAAACTCGGGCCGATCTGCGCGCCGGGGTGGATATCGATGCCGGTGGCCGAGTGGGCGATTTCCGCACTGATCCGTGCCAGCAGCGGCAAGCCGGCGCGGTACAGGTGGTGGGCCAGGCGGTGGTGAATCACCGCGAGGATCCCCGGGTAGCACAGCAGCACTTCATCCACGCTGCGTGCGGCCGGGTCGCCGTGGTAGGCAGCGAGTACGTCGGTGTCCAACAGGCTGCGCAGGGACGGCAAGGCCAGGGCGAAATCCTGGATCAGCCGGATGGCATGGGCGTCGATCTGGCTGTCATCCTCGCCGCCCTGGCGCGCGGCATAACGCAACTCCAGGCGCGCCTGGGCCAGCAAGGCATTCAGTGCGACATCGAGGGTATGGCCGACGTAGAAATCTTCACTTTCTTCACGCAAGTCCGCCGGCCCCAGGCGCATCGGAAACAACGCACCGCAAAGGGACTCGAGAATCTGGGCAACGGCTTCACGGGACGGCAATTCGCGGCCGCCATGCTCGCCGCTCAAGCGGCCATTGCGTGTTCGCCACTGGTCACGGGCGCTGCGCAGTTGGCTGACGATGGTCTGTAATTGCCAATGGCTGGAACGCTCACTCACGGTATTCACTCCTGACGTAATGGCCATCACTTTACGGTATCCACCCTGGCCGCCCTTAAGAACCAATGGTGTGATGCTAAGAACCATCAGACATAAGCGATTGTCGGTTGCCCGATGAAAAGTGCCTGCCTATAGTCGCTCCATCCCTTAGCCACCGTGCGTAGCCATGATCAAGCAACAGCTCGACCGTTTTAACCGCCTGGAACTGCTCGGCGGCGCCACCGCCCTGGAAAAACTCGAACGGCTGTCGACCTGGTTGGGACGCGACATCTACGTCAAGCGCGACGACACCACGCCGCTGGCCATGGGCGGCAACAAGCTGCGCAAACTCGAATACCTGGCGGCCGATGCCATCGCCCAGGGCGCCGATACCCTGGTGACCGCCGGCGCGATCCAGTCCAACCACGTACGCCAGACCGCCGCCCTCGCCGCCAGGCTCGGCCTGGGCTGCGTCGCCCTGCTGGAAAACCCCACCGGCACCGAAGACCCCAACTACCTGGGCAACGGCAACCGCCTGCTGCTGGAGCTGTTCGACGCCAAGGTAGAGTTGGTGGAAAACCTCGACAACGTCGACGACCAACTCAACGCCCTTGCCGATCGCCTGCGCAGCAACGGCAAGAAGCCATACCTGGTGCCCATCGGCGGCTCCAATGCCCTCGGCGCCCTCGGGTACGTGCGCGCCGGCCTGGAGCTGGCCGCACAGATCGAAGACAGCGGTATCGAATTCGCCGCCGTGGTGCTGGCCTCCGGCAGCGCCGGTACCCACAGCGGCCTGGCCCTGGCCTTGAGTGAAGTGCTGCCGCAGTTGCCCGTGATCGGCATCACCGTATCGCGCACGGAAGAAGCGCAGTTCCCGAAAGTCCAGGGCCTGGCCGAACGCACGGCCGAGTTGCTCGGCGTGGACCTCCCCGACGCGTTCAAGGTGATCCTGTGGGACGAATATTTCGGCCCCCGTTATGGTGAACCGAACGCCGGCACCCTGTCGGCGGTCAAGCTATTGGCGAGCCAGGAAGGCCTGCTGCTGGACCCGGTCTACACTGGCAAGGCCATGGCCGGCTTGCTGGACGGTATCGGGCGTCAGCGTTTTGAAGACGGGCCGATTATTTTCCTGCATACCGGTGGAGCACCGGCGTTGTTTGCCTATGACTCGGTTTTCAACTGAATAAACGCGGGCTACTTGTGGGAGGGGGCCTGCCCCTCCCACATTAGACTCGCCAAATATTCCTAATTAGAATATCAAATAAGATTTATATTATTTTCAAGTCTTAAAACCCGGCTTTATCATCGCGCCGTAGGCGAAGACGCGCTACGCGCTTTAAGGCAGGATACGTCTACTGCGTCACCTGCTTCGCTCAACATAAAAAACACAGGGGCTCTTCATGACTATTTCTGTATTCCGTCGCACGTTGCTGGTTGGCACTTTGGGTCTGGCTCTCGGCGCCGGTTGGCTGGGCCAGGCGGTTGCCGGCGAGCAACTGGGCAATATCAAAAAGGCCGGCGAGATCAAAATCGGCCTGGAAGGCACCTACCCGCCGTTCAGCTTCGTCGATGAAAGCGGCAAGCTCAGCGGCTTCGAAGTCGAGCTGTCCGAGGCCCTGGCCAAAGAGCTGGGCGTGAAGGTCAAGCTGCAAGCCACGCCATGGGACGGCATCCTCGCCGCCCTGGAATCCAAGCGCCTGGATGCGGTGGTCAACCAAGTCACCATCTCCGAAGAGCGCAAGAAGAAGTACGACTTCTCCACGCCTTACACGGTGTCCGGTATCCAGGCACTGGTGCTGAAAAAGAACGTCGACACCATCAAGACCGCCAACGACCTGGCCGGCAAGAAAGTCGGGGTAGGCCTGGGCACCAACTACGAACAATGGCTCAAGGACAACCAACCCAAAGCCATTATCAAGACCTATAACGATGACCCGACCAAGTTCCAGGACCTGCGCATCGGCCGTATCGACGCCATCCTGATCGACCGCCTGGCCGCCCTGGAATACGCCAAGAAAGCCCCGGACACCGCCGCTGCCGGCGACGCCTTCTCCCGCCAGGAAGCCGGTATCGCCCTGCGCAAAGGCGAGCCCGAGCTGCTTGAAGCAGTGAACAAGGCCCTCGACAAGCTGCGCGCCGACGGCACCTTGAAGAAGCTGTCCGAGAAGTACTTCAACGCTGACGTCACTCAATAATGGAAGCAGGTTTCCAACTCGCGCTGGACTCCGCGCCCTTTTTGCTCAAGGGCGCGTATTACACGGTGATTCTCAGCCTTGGCGGGATGTTTTTCGGCTTGCTGCTGGGCTTCGGCCTGGCCTTGATGCGGCTGTCGCGCTTCAAACTGCTGAGCTGGACAGCCCGCGTCTACGTGTCGTTCTTTCGCGGCACGCCCTTGCTGGTACAGCTGTTTTTGATCTACTACGGCTTGCCGCAAGTGGGCATCGAGCTGGATCCGATCCCGGCCGCCATGATCGGCTTTTCGCTGAACATGGCCGCATACGCCTGTGAAATCCTGCGGGCCGCCATCGCCTCCATCGAGCGTGGCCAATGGGAAGCCGCCGCCAGTATCGGCATGACCCGTGCGCAGACCCTGCGCCGGGCCATCCTGCCGCAGGCAATGCGCACCGCCCTGCCACCGTTGGGCAACAGCTTTATTTCGCTGGTCAAGGACACCGCGCTGGCCGCCACCATCCAGGTGCCAGAACTGTTCCGCCAGGCTCAACTGGTGTCTGCGCGTACCTTCGAAATTTTCACCATGTACCTGTCCGCCGCCCTGATCTACTGGGTGCTGGCCAGCATCCTGGCGCATTTCCAAAACCGCCTGGAAGACCGGGTCAACCGGCATGACCTGGAGTCTTGAAGCATGATCGTGGTTGAAAAACTGACCAAACAATTCAACGGTCAGGTGGTACTCAACGGCATCGACCTGGAGGTCAAGGAAGGCGAAGTCGTCGCCATCATCGGCCCCAGCGGTTCCGGCAAGACCACCTTCCTGCGCTGCCTGAATTTCCTCGAAGAACCCACCAGCGGCCGGATCAAGGTGGGCGACATCCAGATCGACGGCAGCAAACCGCTCAACCAGCAACAAGGCCTGGTGCGGCGCCTGCGCCAGCACGTGGGTTTTGTGTTCCAGAACTTCAACCTGTTCCCCCACCGCACAGCACTGGAAAACGTCATCGAAGGGCCGACCGTGGTCAAGAAGATGCCCCGTGAAGCCGCTGTTGCCCTTGGGCGCAAGCTGCTGGCCAGGGTTGGCCTGGCGGGCAAGGAAGACGCCTACCCACGGCGCCTGTCCGGCGGCCAGCAACAGCGCGTGGCGATTGCCCGCGCGCTGGCCATGGAGCCGGAGGTGATCCTGTTCGACGAACCCACCTCGGCGCTGGACCCGGAGCTGGTGGGCGAAGTGCTGGCGACCATCCGCAGCCTCGCCGAAGAAAACCGCACCATGGTCATCGTTACCCACGAAATGAGCTTTGCCCGCGATGTGGCCAACCGGGTGATCTTCTTCGACAAGGGCGTGATCGTGGAGCAAGGCGAAGCCAAGGCGTTGTTCGCCAACCCCAAGGAAGAACGCACCCGGCAGTTCCTGAGCAAGTTCCTCGCCCACTGATGTGCCGAGGGAGCTTGCTCCCTCACCACACAATCTGCTCATACAGAAAATCCTCGCCGTCCACGCGTAAACACGCCGTCTCCCCGATCCAAAAATCCCCTGTCCAGTCAGACCTTTCTGAATCTGCTCCAACCCGCCGTTTAGCCTTTTGCCGCCATTGACGCTCCTTGGCCAACCCTCTTATCTAGCGTCCAGAGGATTGGATCCTATCCCGGCTACTCACTGAATCGTTCCTTTCAGCCCACCTGCGCACCCGCGCCGCGGGGCTGGAACGATTGCTGCTGGCTGCATCAAGGAGATTACTTATGACGCGCACTGCAACCCCGGCCCTGCTCACGGCCCCCACCTTGCCCCAGGCTAACCGGCACGGCATCAACGCACTGGCGGCCAGTCAGCTGCAGGTGGACATCGCGCCTTACCCCGGCATGGATGAGGGCGACCTGATCGAACTGTTCTGGAACAACTGCTTTGCCGCCTCACGCAGGGTGAGCGCGTGCAAGGTCGGCTCGCCGACCCATCTGCGGGTGCCGGAAAGTTTTGTGCTGGACGGCCCGGCCCAGGTGCATTACCAGGTCATGCAAGTCGGTCGTGCACCTGTCCGCTCGGCCGTGAAAGGTGTGTGTGTAAAGACCCGATACCCCGGCGGCCAGCCCTCCCCCCTGTACAGCGACGAAAACCACAACCTCGCCCCCGTCGGTTTGCCCGAGACCATCCGTCGCTACGGCGTCAACGGTCGCCAGGTGCGACGGGGTATTCCGCTGACCATCGCGCCTTACCTGAACATGGCCACGGGCGATGCCATCACCCTGCGCTGGGGAGATGTACGCATGGACCTGCCCAGGATCCAGGCCAAAGCCGTCGGGGTGGTCGTGCAGGTGTGGGTGCCTTCGACGGTGATTGTCGAGGCGGGTGACGACAGCCGCCTGGAGGTGACGTACTGCATTCTCGATCGTGTCGGCAACAATTCGCGCTGGGCACCCACGCGTACGTTGCGCATTGCCGCCTGCGCGCCGAGCCAGCCGGCCGGGACCTCGCGGGTCTACCAACCACGGCCCCTCGGCTCACCCTGTGAACCGGGGTGACAGACCTTCTATGCATATTCCCAAAAGTTAGTTTATTTAAATATTTAACACGCTTAGGGTATATGCACCGGACCACCGGACATCTCTGATTTTTCTGTTTTTATTTCATTGAATGCGAGGTCGGTATGGTCAGAATTACCCCGGTGCATAACGCCAGGGCATTACGTGCAGCCAAGGAGCGGCGCTGATGTCTAACTTGGCTCTAACACCCCCCCAGAGTGATCTGGACGTCGCTCCCCTGCTGTTGCCGGCCACCGTGCTGCGCAACGATGCAGAGGCGCTTAAGGCTGCCCATGAGCTGGCCCAGGCCGCGCGCCTGCACGCCGCCCAGCGTGACCAGCAACGCAAACTGCCGTGGGCGCAGATCGAACAATTCACCCGCAGTGGGCTGGGCAGTATTTCCATCCCCCGCGAATACGGCGGCCCACAGGTGTCGTTCACCACCCTGGCCGAAGTCTTCGCGATCATCAGCGCGGCAGACCCGGCCCTCGGGCAGATCCCGCAGAATCATTTCGGCATCCTGCAGGTGTTGCAGGGCGCCGCCACCGAGCGCCAGAAAGAGCAGCTGTTCCAGAGCGTCCTCGACGGCTGGCGCATCGGCAATGGCGGCCCGGAACGCGGCACCAGGAACACCCTGGAGCTCAAGGCGCGCATCACCGCCCAAGGCGACGGTTACGTGATCAGCGGCCAGAAGTTCTACTCCACCGGCGCACTGTTTGCCCATTGGGTGGCGGTGAAGGCGCTGAACGACGATGGCAGGCAGGTCATGGCGTTTGTACGCCGTGGCACCGCAGGGCTGCGCATCGTGGATGACTGGTCGGGCTTCGGCCAACGCACCACCGCCAGCGGCACCGTGCTGCTGGACCGCGTGCCCGTGGACGCCGAACTGGTCGTAGACAACTGGCGTATCGGCGAAAGCCCGACTATCCAGGGCGCCGTTTCCCAACTGATCCAGGCCGCCATCGACGCCGGCATCGCCCGTGGCGCGCTGGATGACACCATCGCCTTTGTGCGGGAGCGTTCGCGCCCGTGGATCGACGCCAAGGTCGAGCGTGCCAGCGATGACCTCTACGTGATCGCCGATATCGGCAAGCTGAAGATCGAACTGCACGCCGCCGAGGCGCTGTTGCGCAAGGCCGGGCAAGTGCTGGACCAGGTCAGCGCCGCGCCGATCACCGCACAGTCCGCCGCGCGTGCGTCGATTGCCGTGGCCGAAGCGAAGGTGCTCACCACTGAAGTGTCGCTGCTGGTCAGCGAAAAGCTCTTCGAACTGGCCGGCAGCCGCGCCACCCTCGCCGAATTCAACCTCGACCGTCACTGGCGCAACGCCCGGGTGCACACCCTGCACGACCCGGTGCGCTGGAAGTATCACGCCGTCGGCGCCTATCGCTTGAACGGCACGTTGCCGGCTCGCCATTCCTGGATTTAACCGACCAGACCTCTGGAGAAACTCATGACCTTTTCTCACCGTGTCGCGGTTATCACCAGCGACGAACAAGCCCTTATTGTCGCCAGCGACCTGGCCGAAGACTTGCGCCGCGACAGCGCCCAGCGCGACCGCGAACGCCGCCTGCCGCTGCCAGAACTGGACGTGTTCTCGCGCTCCGGCCTGTGGGGCATCAGCGTACCCAAGGCGTACGGTGGCGCGGGCGTGTCCAACGTCACCCTGGCCAAGGTCATTGCCCTGATCGCCCAGGCGGATGCCTCCCTGGGCCAGATTCCGCAAAACCATTTCTATGCCCTCGAAGTGCTGCGCGTGAATGGCAGCCCTGAACAGCAACAACGCCTGTACGCCGAAGTACTCGCCGGCCAGCGTTTCGGCAACGCCCTGGCGGAACTGGGCACAAGGACCGCCCATGATCGCGTCACCAAGATCACCCGCGACGGCGACGGCTTCCGCATCACCGGCCGCAAGTTCTACGCCACCGGCGCGATCTACGCCCAGCGCATTCCTACCTCGGTGGTGGATGAACACGGTATCCAGCAACTGGCCTTCGTGCCCCGCGACAGCGAAGGCCTGAACGTGATTGACGATTGGAGCGGCTTCGGCCAGCGCACCACCGGCAGCGGCTCGGTGGTGTTCGATAACGTGTGGGTCGCTGCCCACGACGTGATCCCGTTCCAGAGCGCTTTCGAGCGCCCGACCACGGTCGGCCCGCTGGCGCAGATTCTTCACGCCGCCATCGACACCGGCATCGCCCGCGCCGCCTTTGAAGATGCGCTGCACTTTGTGCGCACCAAGACCCGCCCATGGATCGACTCCGGCAACGACAAGGCCACCGAAGACCCACTGACCCTGAAGAGCTTCGGCCACCTGAGCATTCGCCTGCACGCCGCTGAAGCCTTGCTGGAACGTGCCGGTGTTTACCTCGACCGCGCCCAGGCCGACAGCAATGCAGAGACCGTGGCGGCGGCGTCCATCGCCGTCGCTGAAGTGCGCGCCTTGAGCACCGAGATTTCCCTGGCCGCCGGCAGCACCCTGTTCGAGCTGGCCGGCAGCCAGGCCACCCTCGCCGAGCACGGCCTCGACCGCCACTGGCGCAACGCCCGCGTGCACACCCTGCACGACCCGGTGCGCTGGAAGTACCACGCGGTGGGCAATTACTACCTCAACGCTGAAAACCCGCCACTGCGGGGGACCATTTGATGGCAAAGAAAAAGATCCTGCTCAATGCCTTCAACATGAACTGCATCGGGCATATCAACCACGGTATGTGGACCCACCCACGGGACACGTCCACCCAGTACAAAAGCATCGAGTACTGGACCGACCTCGCGCAAACCCTGGAGCGCGGGCTGTTCGACGGTTTGTTCATCGCCGATATCGTCGGCGTGTATGACGTGTACCAGAACTCCATCGATGTGCCGCTCAAGGAGTCGATCCAGCTGCCGGTCAATGACCCGCTGCTGCTGGTTTCGGCGATGGCCGCCGTGACCCGGAACCTCGGTTTCGGCCTCACCGCCAACCTCACCTATGAGCCGCCGTACCTGTTCGCCCGGCGCATGTCCACGCTCGATCACCTGAGCCGTGGCCGGGTGGGCTGGAACATCGTCACCGGCTACCTCGACAGCGCCGCCAAGGCCATGGGCCTCACCGAACAGGTCGAGCATGACCGGCGCTACGACCAGGCCGATGAATACCTGGAAGTGCTCTACAAACTCTGGGAAGGCAGCTGGGAAGACGACGCGGTGCTCAACGATCCGCAGGCGCGGGTCTATGCGCAGCCGGGCAAGGTGCACAAGGTCGAGCACCATGGCGAGTTCTACCAGGTGGAGGGTTATCACCTGTGCGAGCCGTCGCCGCAGCGTACGCCGGTGCTGTTCCAGGCCGGCAGTTCAGACCGTGGCCTGTTGTTCGCCGGGCGCCATGCCGAGTGCGTATTCATCAGCGGGCAGAACAAGGCCGCGACCAAGGTGCAGGTGGACAAGGTGCGCGCCAGCGCGGTCGAGGCCGGGCGCAACCCGGATGACATCAAGGTGTTCATGGGGTTGAACGTGATCGTCGGCGCCACCGAAGAACTGGCCTGGGCCAAGCATGCCGAGTACCTGAGCTATGCCAGCGCGGAGGCCGGCGTCGCGCACTTTTCGGCGTCCACCGCGATTGATTTTTCTCAATACGAAATCGACGAACCGATCCAGTACGTGAAGAGCAACGCGATCCAGTCGGCCACCAAGAACCTGCAGAACAACGACTGGACCCGACGCAAGCTGCTCGAACAGCACGCCCTCGGCGGGCGCTATATCACCCTGGTCGGCTCCCCCGAACAGGTCGCTGACGAGCTGGAATCCTGGATCAGCGAAACCGGGCTGGATGGCTTCAACCTCACGCGCATTGTCACGCCGGAAAGCTATGTGGACTTTATCGATCTGGTGGTGCCGGAGTTGCAACGACGGGGCTCGTACAAGACCGCTTATGAGACCGGCACGCTGCGCGAAAAAGTCTTCCACGCCAGTGCTCGCTTACCCGAACAACACACCGGCTCGACCTACCGCCACTGATTGGAAAAGGTGGGAGCAAGCCCCTCCCACAGTGGATCTCCACTGTTTGTACAAATACCTTATGACTGGAAATCGACCATGAAAAAAACACTGCTCTCCCACCCAGTCAAAGCACTGGCTCTGGCCTTCGGGTTGTTCAGCTCGGCGGTGTTCGCCGCCGATGCACCGTTGAAAATCGGCACCACCGCCGCCTTCGCGATTCCCCTGGAAGCCGCCGTCGCCGAAGCCGGCAAGCAAGGCTTGAAGGTCGAGCTGGTGGAATTCACCGACTGGATCGCGCCCAACGTCAGCCTGGCCGCCGGCGATATTGACGTGAACTACTTCCAGCACATCCCGTTCCTGGAAAACGCCAAGGCCGCCGCCGGTTTTGACCTGGTGCCGTACGCGCCGGGCATCATCAACAACGTCGGGCTGTATTCGAAAAAGTACAAAAGCATCAACGACCTGCCCCAGGGCGCCAGCGTGGCGATTGCCAACGACCCGATCAACAGCGGTCGCGGCCTGCAACTGCTGGCCAAGGCCGGCTTGATCACCCTCAAGCCGGGCGTGGGCTACAAGGCCACCGAAGAAGACATCGTCAGCAACCCGAAGAAGATCAAGATCCTGCAAGTCGAGGCCGTGCAACTGGTGCGCGCCTATGACGACGCGGACCTGGTGCAGGGCTACCCGGCCTACATCCGCCTGTCCAAGACCTTCGATGCCGAGTCGGCACTGCTGTTCGACGGCCTCGACCACCCGGAATACGTGATCCAGTTCGTGATCCAGCCAAAAAGCAAAACCGACCCGCGCGTGATCAAGTTCGTCGACATCTACCAGCACTCGCCGGTGGTGCGTGCCGCCCTGGATAAATCCCTCGGCAAGCTCTACCAAGTCGGTTGGGAAGATAAAAAATGACCGCCGCCCACGCTCGACTGCGCGACCTGGGCTCACCGCCCAGGGACGCCGAACAGACAGAACTGCATCCGGACCTGAACCGCGCGCACGTGCGCTTTATCAACCTGGGCAAGACCTACGACGGCGGCGTGCATGCCTTGCAAGGCATCGACCTGGCGATCCAGCACGGTGAAGTGTTCGGCATTATCGGCCGCAGCGGCGCCGGCAAATCCTCGCTGATCCGCACCATCAACCGCCTGGAACAACCCAGCAGCGGGCGCGTGCTGATCGATCAGGTGGACATCGGCGACTTCGACGAAGACCACCTGGTGGCGCTGCGCCGGCGTATCGGCATGATCTTCCAGCACTTCAACCTGATGTCGGCCAAGACCGTGTGGCAGAACGTCGAATTGCCACTGAAAGTCGCCGGCGTGCCCAAGCCCCAGCGAGAGCAAAAGGTGCGTGAGCTTCTGGAATTGGTGGGTTTGCAGGACAAGCACAAGGCCTACCCGGCGCAGCTGTCCGGTGGGCAGAAACAGCGCGTGGGCATTGCCCGCTCGCTGGTGCACGACCCGCAGATCCTGCTGTGCGACGAAGCCACCTCGGCCCTCGACCCGGAGACCACCCAATCGATTCTCGGCCTGTTGCGCGAGATCAACCGGCGCCTGGGCCTGACCATCGTCTTGATCACCCATGAGATGGCGGTGATCCGCGACATCTGCGACCGCGTGGTGGTGCTGGAACACGGGCGCATCGTCGAGCAAGGCCCGGTGTGGCAAGTGTTCGGCAACCCGCAGCACGAGGTCAGCCAGACCCTGCTGGCGCCGCTGCAACATGGGCTGCCGGAAGAACTGCAAAGCCGTTTGCACACCCAGCCTGAATCGCCGGACGCCGCCGTGGTGCTGCGCTTGCAGTTCACCGGCAGTGCCAGCGATGAACCGGACCTGGCCGCGCTGTTCAGCGCCCTCGGCGGGCGTGTGCGCTTACTGCAGGGCGGTGTCGAACGAATTCAGGGCCACGCACTGGGGCAACTGCTGCTGGCGGTGAATGGCTCGCCCCATGGCACCGAAGAACTGCGCAACCGCGCCGCGAACTGGGCACAACAGGTGGAGGTGCTGGGCTATGTGGTTTGATCGTTTAGTGCAAGGCGCCATCGACACCTTGTTGATGGTCGGCGTGTCGTCGTTGATCGCCTTGCTGGTGGGGATTCCGCTGGCGGTGTTTCTGGTGACCAGTGACAAGGGCGGCATCTACCAGGCGCCGGCGCTGAACCGGGTGCTGGGGGCGTTCGTCAATCTGTTCCGCTCGATTCCGTTTTTGATCCTGATGGTGGCGTTGATCCCGTTCACGCGGCTGATCGTCGGCACCACCTATGGCGTGTGGGCGGCGGTCGTCCCGCTGACCATCGCCGCCACGCCGTTTTTTGCGCGGATCGCCGAAGTGAGTCTGCGCGAGGTCGACCACGGCCTGATCGAAGCCGCCCAGGCCATGGGTTGCCGGCGCTGGCACATCATCTGGCATGTGCTGTTGCCCGAGGCGCTGCCGGGGATTGTCGGCGGGTTCACCATCACCCTGGTGACCATGATCAACTCGTCGGCCATGGCCGGGGCGATTGGTGCGGGCGGCTTGGGTGACATTGCGTACCGGTACGGCTACCAGCGTTTCGACACGCAGATCATGCTTACGGTGATTGTGCTGCTGGTGATCCTGGTGGCGGTGATTCAACTCGGCGGCGATCGCCTGGCGCGAGTGCTGAACAAGAGGTGAGGTATAGTCGGGCCCTCTCAGTGCCCGGTATTCATCACCATGCCCCTCAAGCCCGACGACCTCGACCAGATCACGTCCACCACCCTCGGCCACTACAACAAGGTGGCCGAGGATTTCCGTGAAGGCACCCGCGATCACGATGTGAGCCAGAACATCGACGCGCTGCTGCGGCATATCCAGGGCTCGGCGCCCTTTACCGTGCTGGATTTCGGCTGCGGGCCGGGGCGGGACTTGCAGACCTTTACGCGCCTGGGGCATATCGCCGTCGGCCTGGATGGCTCCGAGCGGTTTGCGCAGATGGCACGCGAAGACAGCGGCTGTGAGGTGTTGCAGCAGGACTTCCTCAAGCTGGATCTGCCCGCCGAACGCTTTGACGGGATCTTTGCCAATGCGGTGCTGTTTCATATCCCCAAGCAGGAATTGCCCCGTGTGCTCAAGCAACTGCATGGGGCGCTGAAGCCCGGCGGTGTGCTGTTCAGTTCCAATCCACGGGGTGAGAACCAGGAAGGCTGGAATGGGCCGCGCTATGGTTCCTATCACGACCTCGAGGCGTGGCAGGCACTGCTCACCGCCGCCGGCTTCGTGGAACTGGAGCATTACTACCGACCCGCCGGGTTGCCTCGACCCCAGCAGCCCTGGTTGGCCAGCGTTTGGCGCAAGGCTTGAGTCAGCCCACATTTGGAATGCATGCCCCTGTGGGAGGGGGCTTGCCCTGATGCCAGTCAGTTAAGGAGGAACACTGTAACTGTGGCGAGCGGGCTTGCCCCGCGTTGGGCTGCGCAGCAGCCCCAATAAGAGCACTGAAGTGTGCCAGACAGCTCCGGGGCTATGTTTTGGGGCTGCTTCGCAGCCCAACGCGGGGCAAGCCCGCTCACCACAGGTGACTGGTTGCCCGTTCTGTCCCTTAACTGACCGGCATTGGGGCTTGCCCCCGATGACAGACTGATACACACCCCTACTGCACCTGATACACCACCGAGGTCCCATCCACCACCGCTGTCACACTCCTTGCCGCAAACCCCTCTCTGGACCCCGTGGAAAAATTCGCCACCAACCGCGTGCCATCGGCAAACGTGGTTTCCTGCACCTGCCGATCCGCCGTCAGCCAGCGAAACCCGGTCATCGCCTGGATGGCCAGGCGCTCATGCAGCGGTCGGAAAAATCGATCCTGGCGCTGGATCAGCGGCAGCCGCGCCTTGAGCGTCGCAGCACTCAGGTGATACAGCGGCGGCACGTTGTAGAGCAGTTGGGTCAGCTCATTTTCAGCCCGTACATTGCTCAGCTTGAGGCTGTCGAACAGCCAGTGATGGGTGGTGATCACCGAGCCATGGAACACCGCCTGATACAGCGGCAGGCGCAGCGTCGGGTCGAAGTAGAGGGTGCGAAACGGCTCGTTCAGCGGCACCGATTTGAAGAACACCGCCGGTTGCTCCGGCGGGTACCAGTTGCCCACGTAGTAGGGCGACTGTTTGTCCTGGGTCATGTCGCGATCCCCCCAGCCCAGCACCGGGGTTTGCATGCCATGGGCGAACAGGATGCCCTGGGCGGTGATGGCGTTGCCGTCTTCGGAGCCGGTCGGCAATTGCAGTGTGGTGTTCAGCCAACGGGCTGCATCGATATTGCCTTCGGCGTTTTGCGCCTGGGTCATCGGTGCGCTGCCGCGGTAGCTGTCGAACAGCATGCTGGTGGCGTACGCATCGAGAAACCAGGCGTTGAAGCCGGCCTTGGCCTGCACGGCTTTCACCCGCGCCTCCAGCAGAGGCCGCACGCAGCGCGGGTCGGTGTAGTGGCCGGACTGCTGGAAGCCGGTCTTGAGCGTGCCGTCCTTCAACACGATGGCGCAGTCGCGGTAAGCCTGGCTGCCCAGGTGGGCGGTGGTCCAGTCGGGGTTTTCGGTGGCGGACAACGCGGTTTGGTAGGAGTCGTAGGGCGCCATCAGGTAGCCGGCGTCGACACCGGCGCGGATGGTCTCGGGGTGCCAGAGGCCGCCTTCCCAGCCTTCGCCCAGGGTCAGCATCAAGCGCGGCAGCCCGGCGTCGCGCAGCGTCTGTACCACCTGGCTGCCCCAGGTGCCGGGGCTATCGCGCAGGGCACCGGCAAAGTCCACGGCCAATTCGCGACGCAACTCGCCGTAGCGCGCGGCAAGACGGGTCATATCGGGCTCGTCCACCTGCCAACTCTGCCGGGCCTTCCTGTTGATCGCGGCGTTGAGGCCGCGTAACAGCACGCCTTGCTCGTAGCGATTCAAGGCGCGGGGCTGCACCAGCACCGCTGCGGAGTCCTTGTCCAACAGGCCACTGAGTTCATGAGCGCGCAAACGCTGGAGCAACAACGGCCAATCACGCACATCCTCCGGCGCCAGCAGGTCATTGCCCCACAGGTAGACATGGCTGGCGCCCAGCAGCTTTTCAGCCCCAGGGGTTTGCCGCAGCTTGTCTGCCAGGGGCTCATAGCGACCCTGCGCGACCAGCCATTGGCGATAGCGCTTGGCCCCGGCCAGGGGATCGCTTTCGCCCAGGTGCAACAGCAGGGTCATGGGGGTGGCAGGCCCGAGCGAGGTGAACTCATGGGCCAGCGACAACGCCTGGCCCCGCCAGCGCAGGCGGTTGTTATAGGGATTGGTCAGCAGCCAGTTGAGGGTGAAGGCGCCGTGATCGACGCCCCACAGCGGCAGGCTGAGGTCCTGGGTGGTGTTGATGTCACCCTGCGCCACCAGGAAAGCGTTCCACATGGCATTGCCGGCCGGCACGTAATGCCCTTCGGCCAACGGCCATATCAACCCTCGGCCCATGGCGCTCGGCGGTTGCAGAAGAATCGGCAGCTCACCGGCTTCCCGCGCCGTGATCGACAGCACCAGGTCGCGCTGCTCAAGGCTGGCAGTCACGCGATAGGCACCGTCGTCCCATTGCCAACTGACCTGTTGCGCGTTTTGTGCGAGTTGACTGACGGCACGCGCCGCTACGCCGTTGGAGGCCTGCACCTACGGCTGACCACTGGGTGTCACACGGATGGCGAGGGTGGCCGGGTCGAGTTCGACTCGCCACAACGGGTTTTCCAATACAGTGCCGGCAAAGGCCAGGGGCGACAGGAAGCAGCAGATCAGCAAGGTAAGACGCAGACGGTTCATGGCAGGCGACCGTTGAGAGGTGGAGGTCGAAGGGTAAAGCGCTCAACGGTTGGCCAGGGCAACAAGTGTCGCTTTCGGAAGTTTCCCACGGATCAAATGCCCAGCTGAGATCAATTGTGGGAGGGGCGGTGCGACGATTCGACTTGCTCCCGATGGCGGTGGGTCAGACAAATATTTTTTGCTGACCCACCGCCATCGGGAGCAAGCCCCCTCCCACATTTTTAACCGTGTTGTTCCTGTTGTTCCTGCTTTGGCTCGCGGATCTTGTACCAGGCCACATACAGCGCCGGCAGGAACAACAGCGTCAGCAAGGTGGCGATGATGATCCCGCCGATCATAGCGTAAGCCATCGGCCCCCAGAACACTTCGCGGGCAATCGGGATCATGCCCAGGCTCGCCGCCGCCGCCGTGAGCAGGATCGGCCGGCGCCGATGCTCGGTGGCTTCCACCACCGCGTCCCACGGCGTGTAGCCGGCCACTTCATATTCGTGGATCTGCGTCACCAGGATCACCGAGTTGCGGATGATGATGCCGATCAGCGCCAGGATGCCGAGGATCGCCACAAAGCCCATGGGCGTGCCCGTGGGGATCAACGCCAGCACCACGCCGATCAGCCCCAGCGGCGCGACACTGGCCACCAGGAACATCTTCTGCACGCTGTGCAGCTGGATCATCAGGAACGTCGCCATCAGGAACAGCATCAACGGCACCACGCTGGCAATCGGGCCCTGGGCCTTGCCGCTTTCTTCCACGGTACCGCCGGTGGCGACCTTGTAGCCCACCGGCAGGCCGGCGCTGAATCTGTCGATCTCCGGCTTGAGCTGCTTGACCAGGTCGGTCGGCTGCATCTCATCGCGGACCGACGCTTTAATCGTGATGGTCGGCTTGCGGTCGCGACGCCACACCAGCGGCTGCTCCAGCTCATACCGCACAGTGGCGAAGGCCAGCAGCGGAATCGAGGTGCCGTTGGGGGTGACGATCTGCAGGTTCTGCAAGGTTTCCGGCGTGCCACGTTCGGCGTCTTCGGCACGGCCGACCACGCTGATCAGGTAGATGTCGTCGTGCACCTGGGTCACCGAGGCGCCGCTGACCACGCTGTTCATCAGTTGCGCCACGTCTTCGGAGGACAGCCCGAGCTGGCGCGCCTTGTCCTGGGCAATGTCGATGCGCAGCACTTTGCCCGGCTCGTTCCAGTCGTAGATGATCTCGCCCAGGTGGGTGTTTTGATCCAGCAGGGTCGCCAGTTCGATGGCGTGTTTACGCACCTGGTCGGTGTCTTTGCCGGACACGCGATACTGGATCGGACGCCCCACCGGCGGGCCCATTTCCAGCGGCTGCACGAAACTGCCGATGCCCACGAAGTCGTCGCGCAGGCGCTTCTGCAGGCGCGCAATCAAGGCACCGCGCTCTTCCAGGCCTTTGCTGACGATCACCAGTTGCGCGTAGTAGGGGTTTTCCAGTTGCTGGTCGAGGGGCAGGTAGAAACGGATCGCGCCCTGGCCGATATACGTGCTCCAGCGAGCAATGTCCGGGTCGTCCTTGATGATCGCTTCGAGGCGGTCGACGGCCTTGCGCGTCTCGTTGATCGAGGCGTTTTGCGGCAGGTTGAGGTCGACGAGGATTTCCGGGCGGTCCGACGACGGGAAGAACTGGTTCTGCACAAACTGCATGGAGAACACCGACGCCACGAACAGGCCCACGGTGATGCCGATGGCCCACCAACGGTTGCGCATGGCCCAGAGCATGCCGCCATTGAACGCGCGGCCGATGCGCCCCGGCTCGGCGCTGTGGGGTTTCACCTTGGCGCTGAGGATATGCACGCCGATCACCGGCGCAAACAGCACCGCCACCACCCACGACACCAGCATCGCCACGGCAATCACCGCGAACAGGGTAAAGGTGTACTCGCCCGCCGAACTGGCGTTGAGGCCAATCGGTACGAAGCCGGCCACGGTCACCAAGGTACCGGTGAGCATCGGGAATGCCGTGGAGGTGTAGGCGTAGGTCGCCGCCTGCTCCTTGGTTTCGCCTTTTTCCAGGCGCGTGATCATCATCTCCACGGTGATCATCGCATCGTCCACCAACAGGCCGAGGGCGATGATCAACGCACCCAGCGACACACGCTGCATGGTGATGCCGCTGTATTCCATGAACACGAATACCAGCGCCAGCACCAGTGGAATCGAGCACGCCACCACCAGCCCGGCGCGCATGCCGAGGCTGATAAAGCTCACCACCAGCACGATGATCACCGCTTCGAACAGTGCGCTGGTAAAACCGCCGACGGCTTCTTCCACCACTTCGGCCTGGTCGGAGACCTTATGCACACCGACGCCCACCGGCAGGTCGGCGGTCAGTTCGTCCATGCGCGTGTGCAGCGCCTTGCCAAACGACTGGATATTGCCGCCCTTCTGCATGGCGATGGCCAGGCCAATCGCCGGCTTGCCGTTGAAACGGAACATCGGCCGCGCCGGGTCGACGTAGCCACGGCTGATCTCGGCGATATCCGCCAGGCGATAGAAGCGGTCATTGAGGCGCAGGTTGACGTTGGCCAGGTCTTTCTCCGAAGCGAACTGCCCCGAGGTACGCACCGAGATGCGCTCCGGCCCGGCCTCGATCACCCCGGCGGGGGTCACCGCGTTCTGCGATTGCAGGCTTTGCACCACCTGGCGCTGGTCGATGCCCAGGGCCGCCAGTTTGCGCGTGGAGAAGTTCAGGTAAATCACTTCGTCCTGCTGGCCGATCATCTCGACCTTGCCCAGCCCCGGCACCGAACGAATCTCGGCGCGCACCTGCTCCACGTAGTCGCGCAACTGGCGCATCGACAGGCCGTCGCCGGTAAAGGCATACACCGAGCCGAACACATCGCCGAATTCGTCGTTGAACGACGGCCCCTGCAAGCCCTGGGGGAAGGTGCCGCGAATGTCGTCGATCTTCTTGCGGACCTGGTACCAGATCTCCGGAATCGCCTTGGCGCTGGTGGTGTCCTTGAGGAACACGAACACCGTGGATTCACCCGGTCGCGTGTAGCTTTTCACATAGTCGAGGGCGTCGAGCTCCTCGAGCTTTTTCTCGATGCGGTCGGTGACCTGCTTGAGGGTTTCTTCCTGGGTCGCGCCCGGCCAGCGGGTCTGGATCACCATGGTCTTGATGGTGAACGAGGGGTCTTCCTCGCGGCCCAGGTTCATGTAGGAGAACACGCCCATCAGCAGCGCGACAAACATCAGGTACCAGACGAAGGACTGATGCTTGAGGGCCCAGTCGGATAAGTTGAAGCTGCCTTTCATCGCGGGCTGTCCTCGTCGATTTTGACTTTCTGCCCGGGCTTCAGGCTGTTCACGCCGGCGGTAACGATACGCTCGCCGGGTTTGACGCCGCCGTTGAGCAAGGCGCTGTCAGCGTCACGGCTAAGCACCGTGATGTCGCGCGGTTGCACGGTCTGGCTTTGGGTATCGAGGATCCAGATGCGGGTCTTGCCGTCGACTTCCTGCAAGGCGCTCAGGGGCAACTCGATGCGTGGGGCGATGGCCGAACTCAAGGTCACGCTGATCGCCGTGCCAAGGCGGAATGCGGGCGGCGTTTCGACCAGGGTCAGGCGCGCGCGACGGGTGCGCGTGGCGCTTTGGGCCTGGGGTTCGATCTCGCGCACGGTGGCGGTGGTGTGGACGCTGGGGTCGAGTTGCCCGGCGACGAGGAATACCACATCCGCCGGCAGGCGCTCGGCGAGGCCGGCGGGCAGGTCGATCACCGCCTCCTTGATGTCCGGGCGTGCCAGGGTCACCACTTGCTGACCGGCGCTGACCACCTGGCCGGCCTCGGCATTCCAAGCGGTGACGATGCCGGCGTGGTCGGTGCGCAGCTCAGCGTAGTTGAGCTGGTCCCTGGCCTGGTTGACCGAAGCCTGGGCCTGGTCGAGGGAGGCCTGGGTGGTTTTCAGGTCGGTCTGGGCCACGTCCAGTTGGGCCTGGGCGCCGACGCCACGGTTGAACAGCTCCTGCTGGCGGCGGGCATTGGCCTGGGCGTTGATGAACTGCGCCTGCACCCGCGCCAAATCGCCTTGGGCGGCGCGCAATTGGTTCTGTTGGTCGGTAGGGTCGAGCACGGCGAGCAAGGCGCCCTTGTCCACTTCGGCGCCCACATCCACGGCACGCCGGGCGATGCGACCGGGGACCCGGAAGCCCAGATTGCTTTCATAGCGCGCCTGGATGGTGCCGGCGAAACGGCCGAGGGTTTCCTGGTCCTCGGATTTCACCTCCATGGACAGCACCGGGCGCACGGGCTCGGGCGCCGGTTCTTCCTTGGAGCAGGCCATCAGCAACAGGCTGGCGGCGAGTACAACCGTCAGGCGCTTCATGGCTGGGCTCCTGGCTGGGCGATCTCGACCAGCATGCCGGGGTGCAGCAATTGCCCACCGGCCACCACGACTTTTTCGCCACCCTTGAGGCCGTCGCCAATAATTACTTTGCCGGTGAGGTAACGCGCCACCGTGACCTTGTGCAGTTGCGCCTTGCCCTCGCCGTCCACCAGCCATACGGCGGGCTCGTTGAGGTCTTTGGTCAACGCCGACCAGGGCAGCTCGATACTCGCCTTGGCCGGGCCATTGGCGGTGGCACTGACCACCGAACCAAGCCGCATGCCTTCGGGTAACGATTGCAGGGCGATCTTCACTTGCACCGTGCCGGTATTGGCGGCCACGGCAGGTGTGACTTCACGCACTTTACCCACGGCCTTGATGCTCGGGTTATCCAGCAGGCTGACGGTGATCGGCGCATCCGGCGGCGGCTCAACCAGCAGTGACTCATAGACGTTGAACACCGCATCGCGCTCGCCATCGCTGGCCAGGCTGAAAATCGGCACGGTGGCCTGCACCACCTGACCGACTTCGGCCTGGCGCGCGGTGATCACCCCCGGCGCATCCGCGATCAGCGCGGTATAGCCGAGTTGTTCACGGGCGTTGGCCAACTGCGCCTGCGCGGCGGCCAGGGCACTTTGGCTGCTGCGCAGCGCGGCCTGGGCGGAATCGTATTCGCTGCGGCTGGTGTAGCCCTTGGGCAGGAGCTTTTCCTGGCGCACAAACGCAGCGGCGGTTTGCTTGACCCGCGCCTGCTCGGCCACGACCTGGGCCTGGGCGGAATCGACGTTGGTCTGCAAATCCTTGGGATCAAGCTTGGCCAGCACCTGTCTGGCTTTGACGCGATCGCCCACATCCACCATGCGCTGGATGATCTTGCCGCCGACGCGGAAGGACAAATCGGTTTGCACGCGGGCCTGGATATCTCCGGTCAGCGTGACGGCCGCGGCGAAATCGGCGGGTTGTACGGTTTGAACAAAGACCCGCGAATGGGCCTTGGGCTCAGCTTTTTCCTGGCCACACGCGCTCAGCAACACAACTAAACCCAGACCGACGATACAGATGGAAATACGACCGCCCATGCAGACTCCTTGTGCGCGATGCGATGTGCCAGTGTGTATGCGACTGTGAGCTTAGTTCAGGGTTCCTTATCTGCATGGGGAAGGCGTATTGAGGTGAGTTCATCGGCCTCATCGGGGGCAAGTCCTCTCGCACATGTGACGTGTGAATACATTCAAATGTGGGAGGGAGCTTGCTCCCGATATCGGCATAACAGTCAGCGCAGAACTAGCCCTGCCACTTCCCGCCTTCAACGATCACGCTCTCAGGCTTGGTGTCATCGCTCAGCTCCTTGCGCACATATTGGTCGTAGAGCTTGAGCAGGAATTTCTCCTCACCCAGCTTCGCCAACTCGGCATTCACCCAGTCACGCAGTTCGATATTGCCCTTCTTCACCGCCGGGGCGATGGGCGCTTCGTCACCGAGTTTCTGTTCCAGCACGCGGTAGCCCGGGTTCTGCTTGGCCCAGCTGAACAGCACCAGGTTGTCTTGCGCATAAGCATCGCCACGCCCGGCCGACAGCGCTTGCAGCGACTCGGAGTTTTTCTCGAACTTCAGCAGTTTCCAGTCCGGGTGGTTCTTGGTCAGCCAGATATCGGCAGTGGTACCGGTGGTGACGATGGTGGTGCGGGTGGCCAGGTCATCCAGGCTTTTCACCGCGCTGTCCTGGGGCACCAAAGCCTGCACCGCGACTTTCAGGTTGGGGTTGGTGAAGTCCACTGCTTCCTTGCGCTCGGGCGTCACGGTCATGTTGGCGAGGATCAGGTCGACCTTGTCGCTTTGCAGGAACGGAATACGGCTGGCCGGCTCGACGGCGACGAATTCGACTTTGTTCTCATCGCCCAACAGGTCCTTGGCGAATTGGCGGCCGATGTCGGTATCGAAACCGACATAGCGGCCCGCTTCGTTGACGAAGCCAAATGGTGGCTTGTCGGTAAACACGCCGACGATCAGCTTGTCGCGCGCCTTGATCTTGTCGAGGTAGCTCACGGCGGCAGCAGGTTTAGCAGGCTCTTCGGCCTTTTTATCGCAGCCGGCCAGTAAGGCGACGGCCAACAGTGGCAGCAGTAACTTTTTCATAGCAGCTCCAGTTCCTTGGTTTTCTTGGGCAGTGTTGAGACAAAGGAGAACTTCTCCAGGAACTGCTGCGCGCGTGCGGTTTGCGGGTTCGTAAAGAATTCTTCGGGGGTGTTGTGTTCGAGGATGCGCCCGGCCTCCATAAACACCACGCGGTCGGCGACGGCGCGGGCGAAGGCCATTTCGTGGGTGACGATCAGCAGGGTCATGCCATCGCGGGCCAGGCCCTGGATCACCTCCAGCACCTCCTTGACCATCTCCGGGTCGAGGGCGGCGGTGACTTCGTCAAACAGCATGACCTGGGGGTTCATGCACAGCGAACGGACGATGGCGATGCGTTGCTGCTGGCCGCCGGAGAGCTGGCGCGGGAAGGCGTCGCGCTTGTCCGCCAGGCCGACGCGCGCCAGCAGTTTCTCGGCCTGCGCGCGGGCTTCGCGCGGCTCGCGCTTTTGCACTTTCAGCGGGCCGAGCAGGATGTTGTCGAGCACGCTCATATGCGGGAACAGGTGGTAGCTCTGGAACACCATGCCCACGTCTTGGCGCACCTGGCGCCAGTCGGTGGTTTTATCCAACAACTCTTTGCCGGCAAACCGCAGGCTGCCGCTATGGGCCACTTCCAGGCCGTTGAGGCAGCGCAGCAAGGTGCTTTTGCCGCAGCCGCTGGGGCCGAGGATCACCACCACTTCGCCGCTTTGCACACTCAGGTCGATGCCCTTGAGCACCTGCTGGTCGCCGAAGAATTTGTTGAAACCCTGGAACTCGATCAATGCGCTCATGCTTGGGCCCAGCGCCGTTCCAGCACCTTGGAGGCGGCCGACAACGGGTAGCAGATAAAGAAGAAAAACAGGAACAGCACGCCGTAGATCAACACCGACTCATAGGTGCGCTCGATAATTTGCTGGCCGACCTTGATCACGTCCACCACACCGATCAGCACCGCCAGGGAACTGGTCTTGATGATGCGCGTGTAGACGTTGATGGTCGGCGGGGTCATGCGCTTGAGGGCCTGGGGCAGCAACACGTAGCCGTACAACTGCGGGTCGGACAAGCCAATCGACAGGCCCGCTTCGCGCTGGCCGCGGGGCAGCGAATGCAACGCGCCGCGTACCACTTCGCCCACTTCGCTGGCGCCCCACAGCGACAACACCAGCACCGCGCACCAGAAGCTGGGGATGCTCAGGCCAAAGAAGATCGGCAGGCCAAAGAACAGCAGGTACAACCACACCAGCACCGGAATCGCCCGGAACAGCTCCAGGTAAACCCGCAGCACCGCGTTGACCAGCCTGTTGTTCAAGGTGCGCAGCACGCCATACAACACGCCGCCGACCGTACTGAAGGCGATGCTCAACAACGAAATCGACAGGGTTTGTGCAGCGCCCTTGCCCAGTTGCGGCAACGACACCCACAACAACTCAAGACCCGAACTGGCCATGCTGGAGCCTCCTTTCCAGGCGGCTGAGCAGCAGCGACAGCGGCAAGAACAGCAGCACGCAAATCAGCGTCAGCACGGCGAGCATTTCGTAGGTCTTGTAGTAGAGGGCGATGTAGCTCTTGGTGGTGTAGAGAATCTCCGGCACCGCCACGGCAGAGACCACGGTGGTTTCCTTGAGCAGGAAGATGAAGTTGGCGAACAACGCCGGCAGGCTGAGGATGCCGGCCTGGGGCAGGATCACATGGCGCAGCAGTTGCCAGTCCGACAGGCCGATGGACTTGCCCGACTCGATCTGCGCCAGCGGCACCGCTTCCACACCGGCGCGCAGCACTTCGGTGAGGTAGGCACCGCCTAGGAACGTCATGGTGATGATCGCCGCCCAGAACCCGGAGATATTCAAACCCAGGGCCGGCAAGGCGAAGTACACGAAGAACAGCTGGATCAGCAGCGGTGTATTGCGCGCCAGTTCCACATAGAGCGCCACCAGGCGCGACAGGTACGGCGTGCGAAACACCAGCAGTGCAGCGTTGATCAGCGCCACCAGCAACGAGGTGGCAATGGCGATCAGGCCCACTTGCAGCGTGACGCCCACGGCGTTCAAAAACGCCGGCAGGGTGCTGAGGATAAAAGCGAAATCGAAGGTCATTGTGAGTCCATGACGCCGCAGGGGTAATGCGGCGAGCGCCGTCCGATCCGGCGTGGGTAACGCCGGGTAGCGCGAACTTTAAAGGTATAAAAAGTAAAATTTAAATACCGAAATAGCATATTGATATCACCCAAAAAGATAACCTGGGGATTCGCGGGGTTGGCGGGTGGCAGCTATGGTTGAGGGGTCTGTGTTTCGAGGGAATGAACAATGAACAAAGCGAAACCGATTGATCCGCAGGAGCTGGTGAAATGGTTGGTGGCGTTGCGCAGGGCGATCAATAGCCGCGCGCTCTGATACGCTGAAAATCCACTGTGAGATGAAGATCAAATGTGGGAGGGGGCTTGCCCCCGATAGCGGTATGTCAGTCACAGATGCATTGACTGAACCACTGCTATCGGGGGCAAGCCCCCTCCCACATTTTGATTGCATTCCAGATTCCACACATAAAAAACGCCGACGCTATGTGAGCCGTCGGCGTTGAAACCTTGAAGGGGGTTTTGGCTTACATCAGAACGCGGGCACGACTGCGCCGTTGTACTTCTTCTCGATGAAGGCTTTGACTTCCGGGCTGGTCAGGGCCTTGGACAGTTTCTGGATAGCGTCGCTGTCCTTGTTGTCCGGGCGCGCCACCAGGAAGTTCACGTACGGCGACTTGGCATCTTCGATGATCAGCGCGTCCTTGGCTGGGTTCAAGCCTGCTTCCAGGGCGTAGTTGGTGTTGATCAAGTCCAGGTCAACCTGGTCCAGCACCCGTGGCAGCAGGGCCGATTCCAGCTCCTTGAACTTCAGGTTCTTCGGGTTGCTGGCGATGTCTTTCGGCGTGGCCAGGGCGTTGGTCGGGTCTTTCAGGGTGATCACGCCGGCTTTCTGCAGCAGCAACAGGGCGCGGCCGCTGTTGGAGCCTTCGTTCGGGATGGCCACGGTGGCGCCATCCTTGAGCTCGGAAATATTCTTGATCTTTTTCGAGTAACCGCCGAAGGGTTCAACGTGCACGCCAACCACGGTGACCAGGTTGGTGCCCTTGCCCTTGTTGAAGTTTTCCAGGTACGGCAGGGTCTGGAAGTAGTTGGCGTCCAGGCGCTTCTCGGCAACCTGTACGTTTGGCTGTACGTAGTCGGTGAAAACTTTGATTTCCAGGTCCACGCCTTCTTTGGCGAGGGTTGGCTTGACCAGTTCGAGGATCTCGGCGTGCGGGATCGGGGTGGCGGCCACCACCAGTTTCTCGTTGGCCTGGGCGAAGCTTGCAGTCAGGGCAGCCGCCAATGCGGTAAACAACAGAACCTTTTTCATGCAGTGTCCTTATCGGAATTCCGGGGCGTCTCTGACGACCGTTTTTAGGTGGTGTGCCAGCGAAGTGCTATCGCGGCGTGGAATGGACAATACCTAGATTTTTTATTCCCGAACAATATCTTTTATTCACGTTGATATTCCATTTTGCTCATGTAGCTGCTTGTTCGCGTAGAAAGCTGCGCAAGGTTTCCTGCTCAGCCGGGCTGGCATTGGCGAAGATGCGCTGCACTTGCTCCAAGGGCGACCCCGCCACCGGCAGGTTCAGGTGTTCGGGCAGAATTTCGTCGCCGCTGCTCACCAGCAAGGCGAAGTGGATGACGTTCTCCAGCTCGCGGGTATTACCCGGCCAGCTGTGGTGTTCCAGTACGCGCTGGGCGGCGTCGCTGATCAACGGCACCGGCAGGTCCAGGCGCTGGCTGTAGATGCCGAGGAAGTATTCGGCCAACGACAGGATGTCCCCCACCCGCTCACGCAATGCCGGCAGATCCAACTGGCCTTCGCTCAGGTAATGGAACAGCCGCTCATGAAACTTGCCGGCGGCCACGGCCTGGGCCAGGTCGATGCTGGTGGCGGCCACCAAGCGCACGTCCACCGGGCTCGGCTGGTGGGCGCCCACGCGGGTGACTTCATGGTTTTCCAGGGCCGCCAGCAGTTTCACCTGGATCGGCAGCGGCAAGTCGCCGATCTCATCCAGATACAACGTGCCGCCATTCGCCGAGCCAAACCACCCGGCCCGGCTGCTGGCCGCGCCGCTGTGGGCGCCGGCGGCATAGCCAAACAACTCGGCGTCGGCGTAGGTTGGGCTGATGGCGCCGCAATTGACCGAGACAAACAAACCGGAGCGGTCGCTGCCCCGGTGAATATGCCGCGCCAGCAATTCTTTACCGCTGCCGGTCTCGCCTCGAATCAATACGGGCAAGGCGCGCGGGGCGAGATTTTCAAGGTCTTCGCGCAGCTTGCGCGAGCGCGGGTCGACAAACACCAGCGCCTTGGCGCGGATGCTCAGCGGGCTTTTTTCGGCGTCGGGGAAGGTCAGCAGCGGCTGACCAAAGGTTTCATGCAGACTCATGGCAGGCTCCCGCCCCAAATCCACTCAGGGACGGGGCGTTGAAAAAATATCAGGCGGTGCGCCGGGCGTGATGCTCCAGGCGGCTTTGCAGGCGATACAGGTAGGCAAACCCCTGCTCCCAGCGCTGGTGACCGGACTTCACATTGATATGCCCGGCCCCCGACAGAATGCCGGCTTCGGCGCCCCAGTTACGCGCCAGCTCCAGGGCCCGGGGGGCGCTGACGGCGCTGTCGTTATCGGAACTGACCACCTGGCTGGGAAACGGCAACAGGTCGGTCGGGATCGGCGCAAAGTTGCGCAGGGCAGGCGAGCACGCCGGACGTTCGACGTCCGCCGGAGCCACCAGCAAGGCACCGCGCACCTGCCGCAGGAACTGCACGGGTGCGGTGGCAGCCCAATGGGCCACGGTGATGCAGCCCAGGCTATGGGCGATCAGAATTACCGGGGTGCTGTCGGCGGCGATCGCCTCGGCCAGCGCGGCGACCCAATCTTCACGGCGCGGTGTGAGCCAATCGGCCTGCTCCACCCGTGCGCTGTTGGGCAGGCTGTTCTGCCAGTGACTTTGCCAATGATCTTCTGGCGATCCTTGCCAGCCCGGCACGATCAGATAACGAATCAACTCGCTGTGCATGGGTGTGCCCTCCTGCAGCGTTTAACGTTGTAGGACAGTATAGGGACGAGGGTTATATTCGTTAAGGAATAAGAAGCTATTTATTAATAACCAAAAACTCAAACCCACATTGACTCGATTTCACATTCAATTTGCAGTGGTTTCAGATGACGTGATTGGTACGAGGCATGCAGTCGATGGTGCGATCCACCACGGTCTTGGCCATGTCCAGCAAATGCCACACCGCATGGACTTTCGCGCGGTCGTGCGGCTGCAGGTGCTCACAACAGTCCCATACGGTGGCCGATGCGCTGTGGATCAGGGGAGCGATATAAAGTTGGGCGTCTTCGAAACAGAGGTTTTCGTTGGCGACAAGGCAGTCAACGGGTGGGTCGGGAAGTGCTTTGGTCATGGTGTAACTCCTATTGAACACGGGAGCGACCACTAACGCTGCTAAACGATAGGTGGCAGCTGTACGCGGGTTAGCAGACTGGCCAATAGGAACACCAGCGCACCCGAGGGTGCCCCACGCACAGCCACCATAAACGCGGATGCGAACCGTGTGCCTATTGAACTCAGGCTGCTAAACCCGATCACTGAAAACCAGCGACGGGCCGAAGACTAGCCATCCATTCCAACAGTCACAAGGCGGCGGGGATTGTCTCGGAAACGTCCTGCAATTTAAAGGGACACGGCTTGCTGGCCCTTTACAAATCATGACGAAATGCCAGCATCGATCACCTGATGAACTTTCTTGTAGGAAATATCTTCCATGACGGTTTTTTATGGCTCCGCTGACGACTTTTCGCTTTTCCGGAGAGTGGTGAGGTTAGTTAAATATTGACTCCAACCAACCCCGTAAATAATCGCAATGAATATAAATATAAGTACTTTCCACCACGAAATTTCTAAAGTCAGGCTTTCTAAAACCGCATTCAACGAACTACTGAGCGCAAAAGCCAGCTCCGAACCGGATGATCAAACTAATCGATTCGATGCAAAGCCTGCTTACATCGCCCCCCATCACTCGCAGACCCTCAGCGCAGAACTGCGCAATATACGAAAAATCGTTGATCACGAAAAACACGTCCTTATCCTAGATGGATTTAAAGTCGATGATCTTGCAGGTTTCAAATCTTTGATATGGACGTTCGGCTCTTTGCTGGGAGCGCCAATGGTGCAGAACCATCTTGGCCATAGGGTTATTGAGGTGTATGACCGGGGAGGTAAAAGCATTGAAGAAGGTGCGAGATATCATCAGACCCGTCAGGGCGCATATGTCCATAACGATGGCGTAAGCGATCCGCTCCCTATCGATTATTTGATTCTGGCTTGTGGCCAGAAAGCCTTACTCGGCGGCGAAAGTATTCTGATAGACGCAAGTGCGGTATACGCTGAATTAATGGCATTCCCTGAGGTACTGGAAGAACTTAAGTGCGATTTCTATTTTGAAAATCGAGGTATGGCGCAGGAAGAACAATTATTCAGAGCGCCAATCTTGAGCTTTTCAAATGAGGGCATCCCTTTGATTAGGTACTTCCGCGTCTATATCGAATCGGCCCACATCAAAGCGGGAGCGCCATTAACCCTGGCGCAAATACATGCATTGGATTTTCTAGATACAGTCCTTGATCAATCGTCAGTTCAACATCGAGTGCTGCTTGAACCAGGGCAGGTTCTTATTTCAGCTGACAACAAGTTTCTCCATACCCGAACGCATTTCATCGATAAGAGCGCTCCGCGCTTAGAGATTGATGACGCAGTCTCTTTGAAAGATCTCAATCGATACATGTTACGAATGTGGTTGCGCAAACGATGATCCCTCGCTGGCCATAAGGCACAACTTCATATTCCCATCACAAGCCGAGCCCCATGGACAACTCCAACATCGCGATCACCCTTGTTTTGATCTCCGCCTTCATGCACGCCACCTGGAACGCGGTCGTCCGGGCGGGGAGCAGTCGCTTCATGACCTTGGCCATGGTCGATGGTACGGCGTTGCTGATCTGCCTGGCGGCGTTGCCGCTGGTGAATACGCCAAGCCTGCAGGTGTGGGGCTACGTGCTGGTTTCCGTGGTGCTCAACACGGCCTATCGATTGTTTCTGATCAAAGCGTATGAAACCGGCGACTTTGGGCAGGTCTACCCGGTCATGCGCGGGGTGCCACCGGTTTTAGTCGCGCTGTTTTCCTATTTCCTGCTGCACGAGCAGCTATCGTTTCATGCCATGGCGGGGGTGTTGCTGATTTGCGTAGGCATTATCAGCCTGACATTCGTGCGCAGGATGTCCGCGCGTATGTTCAAACCAATTCTGATGGCGGTGTGCGCAGGTGCTTTCATCGCGTCCTACACAGTGGTGGATGCCAAAGGTGTCAGAGCCAGTGAGACGGTGCTGCAATACATCATCTATCTGACGGTATTCCAGAGCATTCCGATTCCGGCGCTGGCGTTTTTCAAGAAACGTCTGGAATTCGCAGAGGCCATTCGCAACCATTGGAAAGTCGGCGTAATGGGCGGCGTTTTTTACCTCGCTTCCTACGGCCTGGTGCTGTTCGCGCTGTCGCTGGATGCGGTGGCCAAGGTCTCAGCGTTGCGGGAAACCAGTGTTATTATCGGCGCCATTATTGCCGCGCTGTTTTTTCACGAGCGGTTCGGCTGGCGGCGGATGCTTTCGGCGTTCGTCATTGTTTGCGGGATCATCCTGATCAAAGTGAGCACCTGATGGGCCAACGTCCGCCACCTACACCCATGCTGCAAGCCTTTGTCAGTGCTGCACGAACAGGCAGTTTCGCCCGCGCAGCATCAGAGTTGAGCCTCACCGCCAGTGCCATCAGTCATCAGATCGCAGGTCTGGAAGAGTGGTGGGGCGTTCAGTTGTTCGAGCGCCATTCGCGGGGCGTCAACCTCACAACCGCCGGGCAGGCTTTGTTGCCGGTGACCGATGATTTTTTCAAAACCCTTGAGACGGTGTTGCACTCGCTGAATCCGCGCAAATCTCAGCCCCTTTATCTTTCGTGCACTTCGTCCCTGTGTTCGACCTGGCTAATCCCCAGAATGCATGGTTCCCATACCGACGCTTCATTCAATCTCGACCTGGTATTGACCAGTGCGGATATGAATAGCGCCAATCTCGGTGCCCATCAATTCGATGTTGCGATTGTGATGGGGTACGGCGACTACCCGGATCATCATGCCGAGCTTCTGATGCGCGATGCCGTGTTCCCGGTTTGCTCACCGGAGTTTCAACGCATGAATGGCGATATTTCGCTGACGGATATCGCGCGGTATCCACTCATTCACCGTGTGGACGATCAAGTGTGTCCAGGGTGGGAAAGCTGGTTTGCGTTCCAGGGCGTGGCAGCTGCGCCTTATCACCATGGGCCGCGCTTTCCGGACTCAAGCCTGGCAATCAGTCTGGCGGTGAAGGGTGGCGGGATTGCGCTGGCCAGGACAGCGTTGGTGTATGACCAGTTGGAAGAAGGTGCGTTAGTCACACTAGGCGGCCCGCTGATGATGTCGCCGGCGGCGTACTACGTTATTTGTAGGAATGGGCGGCAGTCGGAACCTGATATCGCTCGGTTGATTGACTGGCTTAAAGAGAGCGCTAGAAAGTTTCAGCAAGAAGTTGAAATCCGGTATCCGCAAATCGCTGGGGTTGGCGCACTTTGATCGTGTGATGTTACTGAAACGGAGGCAAAAAAAAGGCCGCACCCTGCCAAGGAAACGGCCAAAAAATTGTCGAGGCTTTTGCAACTAACGTGCGGTAATCACCGACAGCTTGGTAATCCCCGCGCGCTCGATAGACGCCATGGCTCGCGCCACTTCGCCGTAGTTCACACCATCGTCAGCCTGCAGTTGCACCCGCACATCGGGGTCCTTGGCCTTGGCCGCCTGCAGGTTGAATTCCAGCAGGTCCGGCTGGATTTCGTCCTTGTTGATAAACAGTTTGCCGGCGCCGTCGATGCTCACCACCAGCGGGTCCTTCTGCTCCACCGGGGCTACGGCCTCGGTCTTGGGCAGGTTGATCGGGATCGCATTGGTCAACAGCGGCGCGGTGACGATAAACACCACCAGCAGCACCAGCATCACGTCCACCAGCGGCGTGACGTTGATCTCGCTCAGTACCTCATCACTGTCTTGCGTGGAGAAGGCCATATCAGGATGCCTCCTTCACTTTTTGCGGGTTACCCGGCGCATGTTTAGTCAGGGCCGGGTGCAGCAGCACACGGAAAGAGTTCTTCTGCGCCAGGCTGTAGAAGTCGTGGGCAAAGTCATCCAGGTCGGCAGCCGTGAGCTTGAGGCGACGCAGGAAGTAGTTGTAGACCAGCACCGCCGGCACCGCGACGGCGATCCCCACTCCCGTGGCGACCAGGGCTGCACCAATGGGGCCGGCCACGGTTTCAAGGCTGGCGGAGCCGGCGGCGCTGATGCCCTTGAGCGCTTCCATGATCCCCCACACCGTGCCGAACAGGCCGATAAACGGCGAGGTGCTGCCGATACTGGCGACCACGGCCAGGCCGGTTTCCAGGGAGCGGCGTTCACGTACGATCTGCTGGCGCAGGGCACGCTCGAGGCGGTCCTGGTGGTTGATCGCCTGGCTCAGGTCGGCCGCGTGCGGCGCTTCCCCGACCTGGATCGCGGCGTAACCGGCCTGGGCCACACGGGCAGCGGCGCCAGGCTGGGTTTCGGCCAACTCGGCGGCCGAGTCGAGGCTCGACGCCGCCCAGAACTGTTTGTGGAACTTGCGATCCTGCGCTTTAAGGCGACCGAACTGCACGCCCTTGAGCAGGGCCAGGCCCCAGGTGGCGACCGAAAAGACCACCAGCAGCCAGATCACCGCGCTTTCGATGGATTCAAGTGGAGATGCTAATGCCATGATGTTTTCCCTCTGTACAAGTCGCGGCGTGTGGTGCACACCGCAGCGCAATAGTTAGTGAATCTTGAAGTCGATCGGTACGCTGACCCAGCCGTCCTGGGCCACATCGCCCTGCTTGGCCGGCACGAAGCTCCACCGCTTCACGGCGGTCAGTGCGGCGTCGTCGAGTTGCTGGCGACCGCTGCTTTTCTGGACCTGGATCTCGCCCGGCTTACCGCTGGCCAGTACATGCACCCGCAACAACACCGTGCCTTCCCAACCGCGACGCTGCGCCAGTGACGGGTACTCCGGCGCCGGGTTCTTGAGGTACGCGGCGTTGGCCGAAGCCGGTGTCACCGGGGCTGGCGCGGGCGGAGCGGGCGCGGGGGCCGGTGGCGCCGGTTGCGGTGGCGTGGGCGCCTGCTCCACCGGTTTCGGTGCGGGCTTGGGCTCAGGCTTTGGCACCGGCTTGGGCTTGGGCTTTGGAATCGGCTTGGGCGGCGCCGGCTTGGCGGCCAGCTCATCCACCACCGGCGGCGGTGGCTCGACAACAGGCGGTGGCGGTGGTGGCGGCACAGGCGGTGGCGGTTCCACCACGGGCGGTGCCGGCTGGGAAAATTCGATGGTCATCGGCGGAATTTCCGGCGGCACAATCGGCAGCACCGGCGTGGGTTTCTGGCTGACCCAATAAATCACTGCACCGTGCAGAGCCAGTACCAACAAACCGAGCAGGATCCCTTCGCGGCGACTGGAGAAGCGCTTCGGGGTTTGCTGCGTTCGCAATTGCCCCAACGGCGCGCGGTGCGGCCGGCCAAGGTCGACCAACTCACCACTCGGTGCCTGGCGCCATTGCGCCTCGGGTGCACTGGCGGCGGTCTGGACATTGCCCATTGATTGACTCCCTACGGTTTCGAAACAGAAAAACCGACGGGCCTGCGTGGAAGGCCGTCGAGGGCTGAATCATCGGGGCCAGACGCTTATCTCTTAAAGTAATCTTTGAAGTTATAGATAGATCAAATTTGAATAAACGAATGCTCTGCAAACACCAAAGCCCCGGCCGGCGTGGCCTGGCGCCGAGGTGGTTTTTTTTGATGCTTTTCAGGCATACAAAATATTCAGTTAAGGCATGGCTCAACGGGGCTGTTTGCGCACAAATCGAACAGTTCGGCCTGTAAGCACTGCCCCGCAGCACTCAGGCCATGACGGGCATACAACGCCAGGCGCACGCCTTGCACCACAGGCAAACCGCTGTCCGGCCCCAGTTCCACATGCCCTGGCTGCACGACCCGTCGCGGCAACAGACTCACACCCAACCCCGCCGCCACCGCCGAACACACGCTGGCCAGGCTGGCGCTGGAATAACCGATACGCCAGCGCCAGCCGCCCACTTCCAGGTGGTGCAGCATTTCATTGCGGTACAGGCCGCCCACCGGGAATGCCACCAACGGCAGAGGGTCGCGCCCCAGGCACGGCGTGCTGCGGCTGTCGACCCAACACAGCGGCTCGGGCCACGACGCCAGGCAGTCATCGCTGCTGCCCATCTGCTTGACCAGCAACACGTCGAATTCACCACTGCGGTATTGACGCTGCAACTCGGGGCCCAGGCCGCTGGTGACCTCCAGGCGCACCCGTGGATAGGCCAGCACAAATGCCGACAGCAACGGCATCAGGCGCTCGGCGGCAAAGTCTTCCGGCACCCCCAGGCGCAGCACGCCGTCGCTCTGTTGGTTGATCAACACATCGGTGGCTTCTTCATGCAGCGCGAGGATGCGCCGCGCATAGGCCAGCAAGCGTTCGCCCTCGGCGGTGGCGACCACGCGGCGCTGGTCGCGGTCCAGCAACTGGCACGCCACCGCCTCTTCCAGGCGGCGGATCTGCTGGCTCACGGTGGACTGGGTCAAGTGCAGGCGCTCGGCGGCGCGGGTGAAGTTGCCGCAGTCCACCACGGCGACAAAGCTGCGCAACAGCACGGGATCGAACATCAGCGTCACCATTCTCTTTGCCACTGGTTGGCATGGTTATATTTAATTTCAGAATACCTTCGGTGCTGGCCATACTCACGCCTCATTTGCCGACTGCAAGAGCGTTGCATGACCCTGAATAAATCCCTCGCCGGCTGGGGCCTGCTGGTGGTGCTCGGCCTGAACCTGCGGCCGATCCTCAGTTCCATCAGCCCGTTGCTCGGCGAAATCCGCCAGGCCACCGGCCTGAGTTTCCAGAGCAGCGCCCTGCTGACCAGCCTGCCGGTGGTATGCATGGGGCTGGTGGCGCTGGTGGGCGTGCGCGTGGAAGCCCGCCTCGGCGAACGGCGTGGCATCGCCCTGGGCCTGATGATGATCCTGCTGGCATGCCTGGCACGCTGGCTGATGGGCCAGGCGTCGGCGCTGCTGGTCACGGCGTTGCTCGGCGGTGCGGGTGTGGCGCTGATCCAGGCCTTGGTGCCGGCGATGATCAAGCGCGAATTCCGTCATCGCGTGCCGGTGGCGATGGGTGTGTACTCGGCTTCGCTGATGGCGGGCGGCGGGCTGGCAGCGCTGCTCAGCCCGATGGTGGCCACGCATTTCCAGGAATGGCAGGCGGGATTGGGGGTGTGGCTGCTGCCGGCGTTGGGTGCCTTGCTGCTATGGGCCTGGCTGCCCCTGGGCGCGGCCAGAAATCCACAGGTGGTGCCGGCCTTCAAGGACCTGCGCAATCGCCGCGCCTGGTTGCTGGCGCTGTATTTCGGCCTGGTCAATTGCGGCTACATGAGCCTGGTGGCGTGGCTGCCGGCCTACTATCAGCAACTGGGTTGGGGCGTGCTGCCCAGCGGTTCGCTGCTGGCGTTCATGACCATCTTCCAGGTGCTCGCCGCGTTGTTGATGCCGGTGCTGGCGCAGCGCGGTATCGACCGTCGGCCGCTGCTGGGCATCGCCCTGCTGGCCCAGACCGTGGGTTACCTCGGCCTGATCGTCGCGCCGCAGGAATATCCGCACCTCTGGGTGGCGTTGTGCGGCTTCGGCCTGGGCGCATGTTTCGCCCTGAGCCTGCTGTTGACCCTCGACCACCATCGCGACCCACGCCAGGCCGGGCAACTGGCGGCCTTTGTGCAAGGCGTGGGCTTCTTGATCAATGCGGTGTCGCCATGGCTGACCGGCTGGCTGCGCGGGCTGACCGGCAACTTTGTCAGCGCCTGGGTGGTGCTGACGGTCACGGCGGTGGCGATGCTGGTGGTGACGCGCGTGTTCAGCCCGGCCACCTATCGCACGGGGCTAGAAGTCATAGCGCCCGGTCACTCCTAACGTACGCGGCGTACCGAGCAGGCCTTCGTAGCCGCCGTTCCCCCCCGTCCACAGCGTGGTGTAGTAGGTCTTGTCGAAGGCGTTTTTCAGCCATAACGACACGTCCCACTGCCCTTGCTCATAGTTGCCACGCAGGCCGGTGGACAGGTTGACCACGGCGTACGCAGGAATCTGTCCATAGTCGGAGTCCTCTACCGTGCCCACGGCCTTGGAGCGGAAGGCATAGCTGGCGGTGACGTAGGGTTCGAAGCCGTTATCCAGGTTCCACTTGTATTCGCCGTTGGCGTTGGCGATCCATTTCGAGGCCCCCACCACTTGGTGCCCACTCAGGTCACAGGAGGCCGGCGCACCGGGGCGCAGACTGACTTCCGGCGGGCACGGCGCATCTTTGTAAGACAGGTAGCTCACATCGTTGAACGAGCCGTTGAGGTTCAGCGTCAGGCCCTTGATCGGCACCAGGGTGCTTTCCACCTCGACGCCCCGCGAGCGCACCGAACCGGCGTTGGTCAGGTACTGCACACGGTTGTCCTGGTCATAGGCATTGGTCTGGTAGCCGTTGACCTGGGTCCAGAACAGGTTGGCATTGAGCTGCAGCCGCCGGTCCCACAGGGTGCTTTTGAAGCCCAGTTCGGCGTTATTGGCGCGCTCGGTGCCGATCAACAGCGAGTCGGCCCCGGCCGTCGGTGCCGAGCCTACCGCCAGGTTGACCCCGCCGGACTTCTCGCCATGGGACAGCGTCGCGTAGCCCAGCAGGTTTTCGTTAAAGCGGTAGCTCAGGTTGAGCAAACCCGAGGGGCTGGTGCTGTATTGCGTGAGGTCGCCGGAATCGTACGCCCCCGCGCGGCCGCGTCGAGCCGTCGCGGCAGCACCGGTGACCGCCGCACCGCCAAGGGGAGCGTTGCGCGTGACCCAGGCACTTTTTTCTTCATAGGTGCCACGCAGGCCGGCGGTGAAATCCAGGCGCTCGGTGAAGTGCCAGGTGCCCTGGGCAAACAAGGCAAAACTGTCGGTGCGAATGTGCCCGTTGCCGACGCTGCTGACGTTGGCCAATGCGCCGGCTGGCGTGCCGTTCCAGATGTCGGCCTGGGGCCCGTAATAGGAAAAGGATTTGTTGTCCAGCGAGTTGCCGAAGTAGTAGGCACCGAGCACGTAATCGAAGAAACCGCCGGTGGGCGACGCCAGCCGGAATTCCTGGGACCACTGCTTATCTTCCACCGACACCCCGGCGTTATACGACGCCGGCACGTTAAGGCCGTCGTCGTTACGCGGGGTGAAATTCCAGAAGCGATAGGAACTGACCGAGGTCAGGGTGAAATCACTCGGCAACGTCCAGTTGGCCTCCAGCGACGTACCGCCCTGGAACACGGTGACGTGCTGGTCGCTGTCCAGGTTGACCTTGCGGTGGGTGCCATCGACCAGGGTCGCGCCTGCCGCGTTGGCCCGCGACTGGTAGAGGTTGGTGCCGTTGATGGTCGGCCCGGTGCTGTACAGCACACGGGTGCCGGCGCTGGAATCCTCTTCGTTGTAATCGCCGATCCAGCGCAGGTTGAAGGTCTCGCTGGGCTTGTACAGCAGTTGCCCGCGAAAGCCCTGGCGCGAGCCGCCGTTGAGGTCATGGCCGTTGTATTCGTTCTTGATGTCGCCGTCGCTGCGGGTGCGATAGGCCGAGAAACGCCCCGCCAGGTCATCGGTGAGCGGGCCGGAAATCGTACCCTTGGTCTGGAAGTAGCCATCCTCGCCCAGCGAGGTTTCAATGCTGCGCTCCGGGGTAAAACTCGGCGCGCGCGTGCTGATGTTGATCACCCCGGCGGTGGTGTTTTTGCCGAACAAGGTGCCTTGCGGGCCGCGCAAGACTTCAAGCTGCTCGATGTCCATCAGGTCGAACACCGCCATGCCCGGCCGCCCGAGATACACGTTGTCGATATACAGCCCTACGCTGCCTTCCAGGCCATCGCTGGCCGGGTTGTTGCCAAGCCCGCGGATCGACACGCTGGACTGGCGCGCATGCATGTAGGCGACGTTGACGCTGGGCACCAGTTGCTGCAGATCCTGAATCCGATACACCCGCTGGCTCTCCAGGGCCTGCCCGCCGATCACGCTCATGGGCGTCGGCACTGCCTGGGCGCTTTCGGTGCGCCGCCGGGCGGTGACGGTGACCGTCTCCAACTCGCCGCCGGCGCTTTCGCCCTTGCTTACCGGCGCGGGTGTTTCGGCGGCCTGGGTCGGCGACCAACTGGAACTGCCGGCCACCAGAATGGCCAGGGGCAAGGACTTCAACAGACTCATAAGCGGCTCCGGAACCCGGAAATATCCATCGAGAGATATTCCTTTAGGTTATTTATTTATGTTTTTACGAACATTTACTGCATAAGAGATAGCCTTTATAAGGAGTCGACCTAATGCATAGCCAATGCATTTCCCGGATATTTTTGATGTGAAAAATGCATATCGATCTGCGCCAGCTTCGTCACTTCATCGCCCTTGCCGAACAACGCAGTTTTGTCGCCGCCGCGTTGACGGTGAACCTGTCGCAATCGGCGTTCAGTCGCAGTATCCAGGCCCTGGAACACAGCGCCGGTTGCCAGCTGATTGACCGTGGCCGCAAAGACCTGGCGCCGACCAAACAAGGCCAGGTATTGCTGGAGCATGCCCGGCGCCTGGTCAGCGGTGCGCAGCAGTTGGCCAATGAGATCAGCCAGTTCAATGGCCTGGAGGCGGGAGAATTGCGCTTCGGTTGCGGCCCGGCACCGGCCGGCGGCTTGATCCCCCGCGCCATCGGCAGTTTTATCGGGCGCTACCCCAAGGCACGGGTGCAGTACCAGGTGGACGACTGGCAAAGCCTGAGCAAACGCCTGCTCAGTGAAGAGTTCGAGTTTTTCGTCGCCGACACCCGCCACTTCGAGGCCAACCCGGACTATCACACTCACCGCCTGCGCCCGCGCCGCTGGTATTTTTGCTGCCGCGCCGGCCACCCCCTGGCCGGGCGTGGCAGCGTAAGCGCCGCCGAGCTGATGAGTTACCCGCTGGCCGTGACCATCCGCCCGCCCAACCTGCGCAAGGTCATCGTCGACCTCAGCGGCCGGCCCGATTTCCTGCCCAATGTCGAATGCGAGAACGGCTATAGCCTGATGGGCGTGGTGCTGCGCTCCGACGCCATCGGCATCGTCAGCGCCAACAGCGACGTGCTGCACATGGCCCGGGGCGAACTGGTGTGCTTGACGATCGAGGGTCTGGCGGAGGATCTGGAGGAGCGTTACACCCGCTACGGCATCGTCAGCCGTGCGGGGTATCGCTTGTCGCCGCTGGCCGAAGCGATGATCGAGCAGATCAAGCAGATCGATGAGTTGGATGAAGAGGTGTGCGCGCTGGAGAACGTCGCGGTCTAGGCCATGCATTCACTGCATCAAAGCCAGTCCCCAAATGCACTTGCCAGCCCCCTGCCCGAACGGCGAAAAACCTCACCTGTCCTCCGTCTGGTGAAGCCCCATGTCCCACCCCAAACCCGTGCGCAACGTGCTGTACATCATGTGCGACCAACTGCGCCGCGATTACTTGTCGTGCTACGGCCACGCCCACTTGCACACGCCGAACATCGATCGCCTGGCTGCCGCCGGTGTGCGCTTCAGCCGCGCCTACACCCAGGGCACCATCTGCGGGCCCTCGCGCATGTCGGCCTATACCGGGCGCTACGTCAGCAGCCACCAGGTGGCGTGGAACGCGGTGCCGTTGCCCCTGGAAGAACTGACCCTCGGCGACTACCTGCGCCCCCACGGCATCCGCACGGCGCTGGTCGGCAAGACCCACGCCACGCCCAATGTGGACGCCTTGCAACGCCTGAATATCGACCCTGACAGCAAGCAGGCCGAGCCGTTGAACGAGGTTGGCTTCGAGGCGTACCTGCGTCACGACGGCATCTACCCCGACAGCCCGCTGTTCGAGGATAAACGCGAGTCCGCGCCCTACACCCATTACCTGCGCGAGCAGGGCTACAGTGGCGCCAACCCGTGGCACGAATGGGCCAATGCGGCAGCCGGTGAAAACGGCGAAGTGCTCAGCGGTTGGCACATGCGCAATGCAGGCCTGCCCGCGCGCGTGGCAGAGGAACACTCGGAAACCGTCTACACCACCGACCGCGCGATCGACTTTATCCGTGAGCAGGCCGAACAACCGTGGTGCCTGCACCTGTCGTATATCAAGCCACACTGGCCCTACATCGCACCGGCGCCGTATCACGCGCTGTATGGCGCCGAGCATATCCAGGCACCGATCCAGCCTGGGGAGACCAGCGATCACCCGGTGTACCAGGCGTTCCGCCAGCACCAGGAGAGCCTGAATTTTTCCCGTGACGAGGTACGGCTCACGGTGATTCCCACCTACATGGGCTTGATCAAACAGGTCGACGACCAACTCGGGCGCCTGTTCGATTTCCTGCAAGGCAATGGCCGTTGGGACGACACCCTGATCGTGTTCACCAGCGACCACGGCGATTTCCTCGGCGATCACTTCCTCGGCGAAAAAGAATTTCTGCTGGAACCTGCGGTGGGCATTCCGCTGATCGTGCGCGACCCACGCGCCGCCGCCGATACCCGCCGTGGCACGGTGGACGCGCGCTTGGTGGAAACCATCGATGCGCTGCCGACCTTCCTCGACGCCCTGGGTTTACCAGCGGCCGAGCATCGCCTGGAGGGCCGCTCGCTGATCCCGCTGCTGCACGGCCAGGAAACCAACTGGCGCCGCTACGCCATCGCCGAGTACGACTACGCCTTCCAGGCCCCGGCCCGCGAACGCCTGGCGCAACCCATCGACCGTTGCCGGATGACCATGGTGCGCAGCGACCGCTGGAAATACCTGGCGTACGACGGCTTTCGCCCACAGCTGTTCGACCTGGAAAACGACCCGCAGGAACTGCACGACCTGGGCAACGACCCGGCCTATGCCGAAGTGCGCGAAACCCATTTGGGGTATCTGTTCGAATGGCTGCGCGGGCTGAAGCGGCGCACCACCATCAGCCACGCAGAGATCGATCTGCGTGGCCAACGGTTTCGGTATGGTGAGCCGGAGGCGGAGAAAGTGGTGCAGATCGGCGTGTGGTAAACCACACATCGAATGTTGGGGGCTCCACTGCCTCTTCGAAGTAGCGTTGTCGCGCAGCAAACGGGTACCTCTGTGGTGAGCGGGCTTGTCCCGCGTTGGGCTGCGCAGCAGCCCCAGAACCAGGCGCAGAGGAGTGCCTGATACACCGCATTCGTCTTCATCAGGGGCGCTTCGCACCCCAGCGCGGGACAAGCCCGCTCACCACGGGTACGGTGTTCACCCTTGCCTGACTGGCATCAGGGCTTGCCCCCTCCCACATCAGAGACCTTTGGTGGTCTGGCTGCGCTGCCCGTGCACGCCCACCGGCACATCGCCCTTGAGCGTCACCCGGCGCACGATGCGTTCCTGGGTGCCGTAGTCGTCGACGGCGTAATGCTGGGTGGCGCGGTTGTCCCAGATCGCCACGTCGCCGGTGTTCCAGCGCCAGCGCACGGTGTTTTCCAGGCGGGTGACGTGGCTTTGCAGCAGGTTGAACAGCTGGGTCGAGTCCGCCTGGGAATAACCTTTCAGGCGCTTGACGAAGTGCCCCAGCAGCAGGGTTTTCTCGCCACTGACCGGATGCACGCGCACCACCGGGTGCTCGGTCTCGTACACCGTCGAGGTGAACACCTTGCGGTATGCCTCAAGCCGCTCGGCCGACACATCCGGCTTGAGCGCGGCGTAGTCGTATTCGTTGCTGTGCACCGCCCACAAGTTATCCGCTAGGGCGCGCAGTTCGACGCTGAGGTCGTTGTAGGCGCTTGAGGTGTTGGCCCAGACCGTGTCGCCACCGGATTTGGGCGCCAGCACCGAACGCAGCACCGAGGCTTTCGGGTAGGCATCGACGAAGGTCACATCGGTGTGCCAGGAATTGGCGCGCTGCCCACGGGTGCCGTCCAGCTCCATGAGGAAGCGCGTGCCGTCGCGCACCGGCACCGTCGGGTGGGCAATCGGCTCGCCGAGCAGATGGGCGAAGGCTTCCTGGCTCTGGTCATCGAGGTGAGTCTGCTCACGGAAGAAGATCACCTTGTACTGCACCAGCGCCTGCTGGATGGCTTCGACCGTGGCGGCATCCAGATCGCCGGACAGTGTGATACCGCGAATCTCGGCGCCGATGCGGCCGGCGACCGGGTGAATATCCAGCGCCTGGGCGACGGGTTGAACAGCTAATGCGGCGTTGCTCATGGTGGTGACCCTCTTGTGCCTGCTGATGGGGACGCTTTCCGGCAACGCTCTATCCATATGCAATTTAGGTCTAGCAAATGAACGAATGCTTCATTGACGGAATAAGAGCTTGCATTTAAAACCTCTGCTCCCGTGGTCGCAAATGCCTTCGACCTATTTTTAAGATGCAGGGAAAGCATATGGATCTTCGCCAACTGCGCTACTTCATCGCCCTCAACGAACACCGCAGTTTCGTGCGTGCGGCAGACGCCATGGGCATCACCCAACCGGCGTTCAGCCGCAGCATCCAGGGGCTGGAACAGGAGTTCGGCTGCGTGTTGGTCGACCGTGGCCACAAGGACCTGCGCCCCACGCCGGAGGGCCAAGTGGTGCTGCAACATGCCCTGTCCCTGGTGCACGGCGCCGCGTTGCTGAGCAGTGAAGTGACGCGCATGACCAAGCTCGACGCCGGCGACCTGCGCTTCGGCTGCGGCCCGGCACCGGCGGTGAAACTGGTGCCGGATGCGGTGGCGCGCTTTATCAGCGCCCACCCGAAAATCCGCACCAGTTTCCAGGTGGATAACTGGGAAAAACTCAGCCGTGCCCTGAGCCGTGAAGAGATCGAATTCTTTATCGCCGACATCCGCCAATTCGAAGCCGACCCGAATTTCCAGACCCGCGCGCTGACCCCCAAGCGCGGGGTATTTTTTTGCCGACCGGGGCACCCGTTGCTGGCCAAGGACAGCCTGTCGACCAACGACATGTTCGACTACCCGCTGGCGGCGCCGCTGATCTCACAGGGCATTCGCAAACTGTTGGCGAACCTGAGCGGGCGCATGGATTTTTCCCCGAGCATCCAGACCGAACATTTCCCGGCGCTGGTGAAGATCGTGCTGCAGTCCAATGCCATCGGCGTGGGCACCGAGGAGGCATTCGCCGAAGACATCGCCCAGGGCACGCTGAAGCTGCTGCACTGGCGCAACCTGCCGCAGAACATGGAAACCATGAGCGCCCGCTGCGGGATTGTCAGCCGCACCGGTTCGCGGTTGTCGCCGGCGGCGAAGGCGATGATCGAGACGCTGGTGGAGGTGGACAGGCAGGAGGTGAGCGTGGCGGTTTGACGGGCCTCATCGGGGGCAAGCCCCCGATGGCGATAGCCCAGGCACCACCCGACTCAAAGCCCCGCCGCCGCCAGGTTCGGCGCCACCCAGTCACTCACCTGGAAGGGCTTGCGAATCAGCTTCTCCTTGGAGGCCAGGTCCACCGAACCCTGCAATTTAGCCAGGAACACCGGGTCCAGGGTCGACGGGAAAATCTCGCTGAGGGTCTGGTCTTTCAAGTCATTGGTGAGGATCACCGGCGGGTAACTGGCCAGCCCGGACACCAGCGCAATGTAGGCTTGCTTGTTGTTGTCATCGGTCAACCAGTGCACCGCCTGCTGCTGGGCCTTGAGCAGCTTGGCGACGGCGTCGGGGTGCTCGTCGACAAACTGTTTGCTGCCCACCAGCACCGCCTGGATGCTGCCGGCGCCACCGAGGTCCTTGGTGGTCAGCGGTATTTCAGCCAGCCCCTTGGCTTGTAACGCCGTCAGGTTCGAACCGCCCCAGGTGGCGTCGATCTGCTTGGCGGCCAGCGCGGCATTGGCGGCGTTGTAATCCAGGCTGATGACTTTGAAGTCCTTCTCACTCAAGCCCTGGCTGGCCAATGCACTGTTGAACGACAACTGGCTGGCCGTGCCACGGAACACCGCGACGCGCTTGCCCTTGAGGTCCTGCAAGGTCTTGATGCCAGAACCCGGCACCACGCCGAGGTACTGCTTGATGTCCCGTGCGGTGGCACTGAGCAGGCGCGTCTCCAGGCCATTGGAGCGGCCGATGATCGCCGCCAGGTCGCCCAGGTACGCCAGGTCCACCTGCCCGTTGGCGAAGGCTTCGTTGATCACAGGGCCGGCGCCCTTGAAGTAATTCCACTGGATCTTGATGCCTTGGTCGGCAAAGGCTTTTTCGAAGATCTGCTGCTCGCGCAGCACGTCCGTTATGCCCCCGCCGCTGTGCTGGCTGCCTGCGCTGAGGTCGGGCACGGCGATGCGGATTTCCTTGAGGTCGGCAGCCTGAACCAGGCCCGCCAGTGCGGTGCCTGCGACCAGGGTGATCAGACGTTTGAACGGCAGTTTCATAAGCGCAGCTCCTTGTGGGCGAGGGTCGCCTGGGGAACAGAAAGTAGGCACAACCTGGTCAAAACTTTAAATACTATAAATTCACAATTTAATAGCTTTTAGGACTATGCGAAGGGAAACGCAGGCTCCAGAGGGCTATGCATGAATAGCATCGAAAATATTCTTCGAATGCATTGGATGCGTGCCGGGGCGCGGCTTTAAATGGCTTTTCTTATCCCCCAATCATCTTGATTACGTTTTTATAAGATCGAAATCACATAACGCCCTTGGCGACAACGGAGGTCCTCCATGGCCCGAATCTCACTTTTGAGCCTCCCGCTCGCGGCTCCCGGCGCCACGCCACGTTGGCCGCTGCGCAGTGAACGGCTGTTGCCATGGTTGCTGCCGGTGACGCTGTTTGCGCTGTGGTGGCTGGCCAGCCGCAATCACTGGATGAGCGAGCAGATCCTGCCGCCACCGTCCCTGGTGTGGAGCAGCGCCGTGGAACTGGCGGGCGGCGAGCTGTGGAGCCACCTGGCGATCAGCCTGCAACGCCTGTTCTGGGGGTTGCTGGCGGGCATTGGCGCCGGGGCGCTGCTGGGGGCGGTGCTGGGTTTCAGCGCGCGCGCCGAGCGCCTGGTGTTTCCGACGTTCAGCGCGTTGTCGCAGGTACCGACCCTGGCCTGGATTCCACTGTTCATGGTGTTCTTCGGCATTGGCGAAACCCTGAAACTGGTGGTGCTGGTGAAGGCGATCGTGGTGCCCGTGACCCTGCATACCCTGGTGGGCGTGCGCGACGCCCAACCCCAGTTGCGTGAAGCCGCCCGCGTGCTGCGCCTGCCCACGCACCTGTTGATCCGGCGCCTGATCCTGCCTGCCGCGCTGCCCGCCTTTATGGCCGGCGTACGCCTGGCCCTGGCGGCCGGCTGGACCTCGCTGCTGGCGGTGGAGTTGCTGGCCTCCAGCGAAGGCATCGGCTACCTGATGGTGTGGGCGCGCCAGCTGTTCATGCTCGATATCGTCTTCGTGTGCATCGTGGTCATCGGCGTATTCGGCGTGGTGATGGACCGTGGCATTGGCTGGCTGGACCGCAAATGGGTGCACTGGCCCCATCCTGCCACGGCGCAGATTCGTCGCGGCCCGCGCTATCAAGGCTGGCAGCGCCTGCAACCGTGGTTGCTGCCCCTGCTGTTGCTGGCGCTGTGGCAGGTCGCGACGCAACAAGGCTGGGTCGACCCGAACATTCTGGTCAGCCCTTGGGTGGTGCTGCACACCACCGTCGCCGGGGTGGTGGATGGCAACCTCAGCGGTGCACTGGGCACCAGCCTGGGGCGAAGCCTGGGCGGCTTGCTGCTCGGTGGCGGCGTTGGCTTTGCCATGGGCCTGTGGCTGGGACTGTCACGGCGCAGTGAGCGGGTACTCGGGCCGACCCTGAGCGCCTTGCGCCAGATCGCGATTTTCGCCTGGGTGCCGCTGCTCACTGCCTGGTTTGGCCTGGGTGAGTTGGCCAAGTGGGTGTTTATCGCCCTCGCCGCCTTCTTCCCGTTGTTTATCGCCACCCAACGCAGCGTGCTGAATCTGTCGCCACAGCTCAACGAAGCGGCGCAGGTGCTGCGCCTGAACCTGTTCCAACGGCTGCGACGCCTGGTACTGCCAGGCGCCGCAGCCGGCATTTTCGCCGGCCTGCGCCTGAGCCTGATCTACGCCTGGCTGGGCACCATCGGTGCGGAATATTTCATGCCGTCCAACGGCGGTATCGGCAGCCTGATGATCGGCGCCCAACAACTGCTGCGCATGGACCTGATCATGAGCGGCATGCTCCTGGTCGGCCTTACCGGCGCGGCCCTCAACCTGATCGGCCAGCGCATCGAAACCCGCGCCACCCGCTGGAGACACGCATGAACGCACCTATCGTCAGCTTCAACCATGTGGGCAAGACCTTCGACGTCGACGGCTTCGAGCTGGAAGCCATCCGCGAATTCAACCTGGAGATTGCCGAAGGCGAATTCGTTGCGATTGTCGGCTCCAGCGGCTGCGGCAAATCCACCCTGCTGCGTTTGCTGGTGGGGCTGGATACGCAGTTTCGCGGCGAGATCCGCGTCGACGGTAAGGCCGTGAGCGGCATTGGCGGCGAGCGCGGCATCGTGTTCCAGGAGCATCGTCTGTTCCCCTGGCTCACCGTGGCGGAAAACATCGGCCTGGGCCTGGTCAACGAGCCACTGAGCGAAGCAGAGCGCAATCGACGCATCAGCGATTTTATCGAGCTGGTCGGCCTCACCGACTTCACCCGCGCCTATCCGCACCAACTGTCCGGCGGCATGGCGCAACGGGTGGCGATTGCCCGCGGCCTGGTGGCCAGCCCGCGCATCCTGCTGCTGGATGAACCCTTTGGCGCCCTCGACGCCCTGACCCGCCAGCAGATGCAGGACGAACTCCTGGCGATCCGCGCCCGCGCCAAAATCACCACGGTATTGGTGACCCACGATGTGGAGGAAGCGATTTTCCTCGCCGACCGCGTGGTGGTGATGGAGCCCCGGCCGGGGCGGATCAAGCAGGTGGTGGACGTCGCCCTGCCACATCCACGTCAGCGCAGCAGTTTTGAATTCCATCAACTGCGTGAAGAACTGCTGCATGAATTGACCAACGATGGCCACTACCAGCCGCCGGTGCGCGAACAGATCCGCGATCTGCCATTGGCCTTTATTGCCTGCTGAAAAAAGGAGTGCCTTGATGCCGCAACGTCCCAATTTTCTCGTGATCCTGGCCGATGACATGGGCTTCTCCGACCTCGGTGCGTTTGGCGGGGAAATTTCCACGCCGCACCTGGACGCACTCGCCCTGAACGGCTTGCGCCTGACCGACTTCCACACCGCCCCGACGTGCTCGCCTACCCGCTCGATGCTGCTCACCGGCACCGACCACCATATCGCCGGTATCGGCACCATGGCCGAGGCACTGACCCCGGAGCTGATCGGCAAGCCCGGCTACGAGGGCTACTTGAATGACAAGGTGGTAGCACTGCCGGAGCTGCTGCGCGAGGCCGGCTACCAGACATTGATGAGCGGCAAGTGGCACCTGGGCCTGACCGCCGAACTCGCGCCCCACGCCCGCGGTTTCGAGCGCTCGTTCTCGCTGCTACCGGGCGCCGCCAACCATTACGGCTTCGAGCCGACCTATGACGAGCACACCCCGGGCCTGCTCAAATCCACCCCGGCGCTGTACATCGAAGACGACCGGTTCGTCGAGCAACTGCCCAAGGACTTCTATTCCTCCGATGCCTTCGGCGACAAGCTGCTGCACTACCTCAAGGAGCGCGACCAGGCCCGGCCGTTCTTCGCCTACCTGCCGTTTTCCGCCCCGCACTGGCCGTTGCAGGCGCCTGCGGACATCGTCGAAAAGTACCGTGGCCGCTACGACGCCGGCCCCGAAGTGCTGCGCCTGGAACGCCTGGAAAAACTCAAGGCATTGGGGCTGATCGACGCCAATGTCGAACCCCATCCGTTGATCGAACTGAACACCCAGTGGGCCGCCTTGAGCGACGAACAGCGCCAGGTGTCGGCGCGGGCCATGGAGGTGTATGCGGCGATGGTCGAGCGCATGGACTGGAACATCGGCCGAGTGGTGGATTACCTGCGCCAGCAGGGGCAGTTGGACAATACGTTCATTGTGTTCATGTCCGACAACGGCGCCGAAGGTGCGCTGTTGGAGGCGTTCCCCAAGTTCGGGCCGCAGTTGCTCACCTACCTCAACCAGCATTACGACAACAGCCTCGACAATATCGGCCGCGCCAATTCCTATGTCTGGTATGGCCCGTCGTGGGCGCAGGTGGCAACGGCGCCGTCGCGGTTGTTCAAGGCGTTCACCACCGAGGGCGGGATTCGCGTGCCGGCGCTGGTGCACTATCCGCAGTTGTCGCTCAAAGGTCGTATCAGCCATGGGTTCGGCACGGTGATGGACATCACGCCGACCATTCTCGACCTGGCCGGCGTGCGCCATCCGGGCAAACAATGGCGTGGCAAGCCGGTGTCGCCGCTGCGGGGCAAGTCGTGGCTGGGCTTCCTCTCCGGCGAGACCGCCCAGGTGCACGACGACAACACCGTAACCGGCTGGGAACTGTTCGGCCGCCGCGCGATTCGCCAGGGCCAGTGGAAAGCCGTGTACATTCCCGGCCCCGTGGGCCCGGCGACCTGGCAGCTGTATGACCTGGGCCAGGACCCTGGCGAAATCCACGACCTGGCCTTGAGTCATCCGGACAAACTCGCCACGTTGATCGGCCACTGGCAACAGTACGTCGACGAAACCGGCGTGGTGCTCAGCGCGTCGCCGTTTCAGCCGGATTGAGCCGGGCCTGGGGCGACGAGATGGGCTCAAGCCGATTGGCCCGCGCAAACGTGCCGAAATCATTGAAACGCACGCCCATCTCGGCCATGACCTTATGCGCCACCTTGGCCGTCATCTGGCGGATGTAGAACGGCTCCTTCACCACAAAATGGTGAATCCCGTGGGTGCTGCCGAAGTTGAAGCAGAACGCCTGCAACGGCCACAGCCACCACGGGTTCAGCACTTGGGTTTGCTGGATCACATTGCCCGGTTCCACATCGCCGTAGTAGTGCATGTTGGAGCTGACAAAGTGCAGGCAAAAGGTGCGCAACACATTGGGGCCGATGATCACCACGGCGGCGATGTCGATCACCTGCATCATCTGCAAGGTGCCGGTGGACCAGTCGATCGGCGTGCCCAGCAGGCTGGCGATGCCGTTGGCGGCATGGAAGCCGAGGAAGAGGTACCACGCGCCCCAATGCAGCAGCGCCAGGGGCGCGTAGACCAGCAGCGAGCGCTTGAGGATCTTGAGTTTGTGGCCCCAGGTCTTGGCGCGCAGCATGCGGATAAACGCCGACATCACGTTATCGCCCACCATCAGCAACCGCGCCAGGCCCCAGGGCTCGCCGTTGGTGATCGCGCGCTCCTCCATATCGGTCTCGGTGCCGGAGACCTTGTGGTGATTGAGGTGCAGGTGGCGACGGATCCACGGGTTGATGGTGCTCGGCCGCGCCAGCCACACCAGGCCCATCATCAGGTTGTGGGGCACGCGCTGTTTGCGAAAGTACATGCTGTGGATCAGGTCGTGTTCCAGCTCGTGGGTCAGTGAGGCGAGGAACGCATTGAGCAGCAGGCAGGCCCACCAGGCCATGTGTCCGCTGATATAGAGCGCCGCCGAGCCGATCATGCCGAGCAAGGCAAAGGCGAGGATGCCCGCGCCCAGGGCGTCCTGATGCTGCAGCCACGGGTGCCGGCGACGCAAGCGCACGCCTTCGGCGAGCACCACCTCACGGATATGCGCCGAACGCTGTTGCGCGTTCATCTGCTGGGGACTTGCAGAAGTACCGTCCATGCTCCCATCCTCTTATTCATTGATGGTTACATCCTGCACCAGGGCTTCTTGCAGGACGCTAGCCCCACACGCCAACCTGTTGACCGCAAGCGCCAATCGCCATGACCGAACCGACTTCCCTCGCCAGCTGGACCCGCGCCCTGCGTAAGCAGCTCGATGCCCTGGGCCTCGACAGCGCCGCGCTGTGCGCCCAGGCCGGGCTCGATCCGCAGCAGATGGACGACCCCAACGCGCGTTACCCGCTGTCGGCCACCACGCGCTTGTGGGCACTGGCGGTGGAGGCCAGCGGCGATCCGGCCATCGGGTTGCGGGTGTCGCGGTTTGTCAGCCCGACCACCTTTCATGCGCTGGGTTATGCGTTGGTGGCGAGCGGCAGCCTGCGCGAGGTGTTCGAGCGCATCGTGCGTTATCACCAGGTGGTCAGCGATGCCCTGACCCTCGAACTCAGCGGCGATGGCGAGCGCTACCGCTTTCGCCTGCTGCAACCGCCAGGCAGGCCGGCGCCGGCGCTGGAGGCCATCGATGCGTTTGCCGCGATCTATGTGCGCACGTGCCGCAACCGCCTGGGCCGCGACTATGCGCCGCTGGCGGTTTACCTGCGACGCCCGCAACCCGCCGACCCCAAGCCCTGGCACACGGTGTTCCGCGCACCGGTGTTTTTCGGCGCCGAGGAAGACCGCCTCGAATTCGCCGCCAGCGATTTCGACAGCCACCTGGACGACGCCAACCCGGAACTGGCCGAACATAACGAAACCGTGCTCAAACGCACCCTGGCGCAACTGCAACCGCTGACCTGGGAACGCAAGGTGCGCGCGGCCATCGAGGCACAACTGCCCGATGGCGAGCCGAGTGCCGAGCGGATTGCCCAGGCACTGCACTTGAGTTTGCGCAGTTTGCAGCGGCATCTGGCGGATGAGGGGTGTCGGTTTGATGCGTTGCTCAATGAGTGCCGGGAGAATCTGGCGTTGTTGCACCTGCGGGATCCGCAGTGCTCATTGGCGGAGATCAGTCATCTGCTCGGGTTTGCGGATACCAGCAGCTTTAATCGCGCGTTCAAGCGCTGGACGGGGATGACGCCGGGGCAGTTTCGGGATGGGTTGCGGTAGGGGGATGTGTGGTGACGGTGATGGCCTCATCGGGAGCAAGCCCCCTCCCACATTTGAAATGCGTTCTCCTGTGGGAGGGGGCTTGCTCCCGATGGCAATCTTTCAGGCACTACAGTAGTGACGGGATCAATCAGCGACCCCGATCGCGCCGCAACAGTTTCCTGACCCGCATCACCAGCCCCTTGGCCTCAAACGGCTTGAGCAGGTAATCATCCTCATGCAACTCCAGACCGCGCAGGCGATCTTCAATCCCGCCCGGCGTGGTCAGGAACAACACCGGCGTCTCACCCTTCTGCCGGATCGCCTGCTGCAGCTTCCAGGCATTCAGGCCAGGCAACATCACATCGAGGATCACCAGGTCGTATTCGGCGCTTTCGACAAAGCGCTGCGCCGCCATGCCATTGGCCGCGACTTCCACGGTGTAGCCGGCCTCGTTCAAGCCCCGGGCCATCCGCTGTGCCTCTTCGGATTCATGTTCCACTAACAGCACACGCATAACACACCTCGATTAATCAGGTTTGCAGGCTAACACCCTCAGGTGTGCGCCGCCTCTCGTAGCCGCTGTGCATCGAGGATTTCGATCTCGCCGTAGCCCAGGCGCACGATGCCTTGGGCTTGCAGGTCCTTGAGCAAGGCATTGGTGGTCTGGCGCGACAGGCTCAACATCGCCGCCAGGTCTTCCTGGGGCAGTTGCAGCACGCGTTTTGAAGGCGCCATGTCGCCGTAGCCCTCAACGATCATCAACAGCCGGTGGGCCAGGCGCACCGAAGCGGGCATCAGGCTGAGCTGTTCGAGGCCGATAAAACTCAGGCGCAGCTTCTGGCTCATCAGCAGCGCCAGGTCGCGCCAGTAGCAAGGGGATTCATCGAGGATCTTCAGCAGCGCCTGCTGCGGCACCTGCACCAGCGTGCACGCCCCCGTGGCGCAGGCGTCGTGGGTGCGCGGCAAGCCGTCGAACAGGCAGATCTCGCCGAACCAGTAGGGCGCCCCCACCAGGCTCAACAGCGCTTCCTTGCCATGCTCATTCACCGCACTGACACGCAGGGTGCCCTCGAGCACCGCATACAAGCCGCAGGGCGGGTCGCCGCGCTTGAACAGGTACTGTCCCGCCGTCAGCTGCCGCAGCCGCGCATGGGCCAGCAGACTATGCTGGAAAGGTACGGGCAGGTGACTGAACCAGTGACCGACGGCCAACCGGGCGTGCCATTGCGTCGCATCCATGAGAACTCCGAAGATTGTCGCCCAACTGACAGTTAGTCCCAGGCTGACAGGGCATGATCAAACATCCTACAGGAGGAACAACAATGAAAAGCCTCGTCGATCATCTCAGTCAATACGCCGCCTACCACCGCGATCCACGCAATATCGCCAGCCACTTCATTGGCATCCCGCTGATTGTGGTCGCCGTGGCTGTGCTGTTGTCACGCCCCGAATGGGCCGTGGGTGGGCTGTGGATTTCACCCGCCGTGATGGTCGCGCTGTTTTCCGCGTGGTTTTACCTGCGGCTTGAACTGGCCCTGGGCGTGCTGATGACGGTGTTGATGGGCTTGTCGGTATGGGCCGGGCATGCGTTGGCGGCGCTGAGCACGATGGTGTGGCTCAGCAGCGGGGTGGGAATGTTTGTGGTGGGCTGGGTGATTCAGTTTGTCGGGCATTACTACGAAGGCAGGAAGCCGGCGTTTGTGGATGATGTGTCGGGGCTGATTGTGGGGCCGTTGTTTGTGGTGGCGGAGGTGGCGTTTTTGCTGGGGCTGCGCAAGGGTTTGAAGCAGCAGATCGAAGAGCGCTCGGGACCGGTGGTTCGCCGCGATCTGAAGCCGAGACAGGTCTGAATGTGGGAGGGGGCTTGCTCCCGATGGCGGTGTTTCAGTCAGCTTATCTGCTGCTGACCCACTGCTATCGGGGGCAAGCCCCCTCCCACATTTGGTCCCAGTTTCAGAGTTGGAATTGCGGTGAACTCAGGCTTTTTGCCAGACCTTGGGTTTGAAGAACAGGGTCTCGCCACGGGCCAGGCCGGTCAGGCTGTCGTGGTCCTTCACCACTTCGGCTTCGATCAGCTCGCTCTGGCCTTCGACCTTCAAGGTCACCCGCGTGGTCGCGCCCAATGGACGAATATCACGCACTTCGGCCGCGTGATGATCTTCCAGTTCGTGGCGCGACAGCGACACTTCATGGGGGCGGAACAGCACGTGCTTGTCTTCACCAAGGTGCAGGCGGTTGGAGTCGCCGAGGAAGTGGTAGACGAAATCGCTGGCCGGGTTTTCGTAGACGTCGCCCGGTGAGCCGATCTGCTCGATCACGCCTTTGTTCATCACCACGATGCGGTCGGCGACTTCCATGGCCTCTTCCTGGTCGTGGGTCACGAACACCGAGGTCAGGTTGATGTCTTCGTGCAGGCGCGCCAGCCAGCGGCGCAGTTCCTTACGCACCTTGGCGTCAAGGGCGCCGAAGGGTTCATCCAGCAGCAGCACTTTCGGCTCGACCGCCAACGCGCGGGCCAGGGCGATACGCTGGCGCTGGCCACCGGAGAGTTGTTCCGGGTAACGGTCGGCCAGCCAGTCCAGCTGCACCATGTTCAGCAGTTCGTGAACCTTGGCCGCAATCTGGCTTTCGTTCGGGCGCTGGTTCTTCGGCTTCATGCGCAGGCCGAAGGCGACGTTGTCGAACACGGTCATGTGGCGGAACAGCGCGTAGTGCTGGAACACAAAACCGACGTTGCGATCACGCACGTCGTGGCCGGAGACGTCTTCACCGTGGAACACGATGCTGCCGTCGTCCGGGGTTTCCAGGCCGGCGATGATGCGCAGCAAGGTGGTCTTGCCGCAGCCGGAAGGCCCAAGCAAGGCCACCAGCTCGCCACTCTGGATATCCAGGTTGATGCTGTCCAGGGCCTTGAAGGCGTTGAAGTTCTTGCTGACATTACGGACTTCGATCGACATGACTTATTCCTCAGCCGCACTGGCGCGCAGGCGATTAATACGGTTCTCGCTCCACTGCTTGAGCAGCAGGATGAAGAGCGCCAGGATCAGCAGCAGACTCGCCACCGCAAACGCGGCAACGTGGTTGTATTCGTTGTAGAGAATCTCGACGTGCAGCGGCAAGGTGTTGGTCACGCCGCGAATATGGCCGGACACCACCGACACCGCGCCGAACTCCCCCATGGCCCGCGCGGTACACAGCACCACGCCGTAGATCAGGCCCCATTTGATATTCGGCACGGTGACATGCCAGAACATCTGCCAGCCATTGGCGCCCAGCAGGCGCGCGGCCTCTTCTTCCTGGGTGCCCTGCTCCTGCATCAGCGGGATCAGTTCGCGGGCGACGAACGGCACGGTGACGAAGATGGTCGCCAGCACGATGCCGGGCAAGGCGAACACGATCTGGATGTCATGCGCCTGCAACCAAGGGCCAAACAGGCCCTGGGCGCCGAACATCAGCACGTAGACCAGGCCGGCGATCACCGGGGAGACCGAGAACGGCAGGTCGATCAGCGTCACCAGGATGCTCTTGCCACGGAACGAGTACTTGCTCACGCACCAGGCCGCGCTGACGCCGAATACCAGGTTGAGCGGCACCGAAATCAGCACGGCGATCACCGTGAGTTTCAGTGCGGACAACGCGTCCGGTTCAAGGATTGCGGTGAAAAACGCACCGAGGCCGTTCTTCAAGCCCTGGGACACCACGATAAACAGCGGCAGCAGCAGGAACAGGAAGAACACCAGCCAGCCCAGGCTGATCAGGATGCGCCGGGAAACAGCGCTGCCACGGCGGGCTGCGTTGGCCGAGGATGCCGCGGAAATAGACGATTGGGACATGTTCCGCGCCTCCTTATGGACGTTCGATGCGCCGCTGCAACAAGTTGATCAGCAGCAGCAGGACAAAGGAAACCACCAGCATCAGTACGCCAATGGAGGTGGCGCCGCGATAGTCGTACTGGTCGAGCTTGACCATGATCAGCAACGGCAGGATCTCGGTTTTCATCGGCATGTTGCCGGCGATGAAAATCACCGAGCCGTACTCACCGACACCACGGGCAAACGCCAGGGCGAAGCCGGTCAGCCAGGCGGGCAGCAGCGCGGGGACGAGGATGTAGCGGAACACCTGCAACGGCTTGGCGCCCAGGCAGGCGGCGGCTTCTTCGATTTCCCGGGGGATATCGGCGAGTACCGGCTGCACCGTGCGCACCACGAACGGCAGGGTCACGAAGGTCAGCGCCAGGGTGATGCCCAAGGGGCTGTAGGCGATCTTGAAGCCCAGGTCGGCGGCGAACTGGCCCACCAGGCCGGTCGGCGTGTACAGCGCAGTCAGGGCAATACCGGCCACGGCGGTGGGCAGGGCGAACGGCAGGTCGATCATCGCATCGATGATCTTGCGGCCGGGGAAGGTGTAGCGCACCAGCACCCAGGCCAGCAGCGTGCCGATCACGCCATTGATCAGGGCGGCGTACAGCGCGGTGCTGAAGCTCAGTTTCAACGCCGCCAGCACACGGGGTGCGGAGATGATGTTCCAGAACTGATCCCAGGTGAGTTGAGCGGCGTGTACGAACATCGCCGCGAGGGGGATGAGTACGATCAGGCTGAGGTACACCACGGTGTAGCCCAGCGTCAGCCCGAAGCCGGGTATGACGGGGGAAATACGACGCGACATAAGAGTCCTTGGTTAAAGGTAGAAACCACTGTAGGAGCGAGCTTGCTCGCGAAGACCTCAAGGGCACCGCGCTCATTCAGAATGCCCGCGTCATCGTTGACGATCTTCGCGAGCAAGCTCGCTCCTACCGGTACTTTGGCTTACTGCGCCGTGTAGATCTGGTCGAACACGCCACCGTCGTTAAAGAATTTCGGCTGGGCAGTTTTCCAGCCGCCGAAGTCTTTGTCGATAGTCACCAGGTCCAGTTTCGGGAACTGCTGGGCGTATTTGGCGGCAACTTTTGCATCCCGTGGGCGGTAGAAGTTCTTCGCCGCGATCTCCTGGCCAGCCGGGCTGTACAGGTGCTTGAGGTATTCAGTGGCGATCTCGGTGTTGCCCTTTTTCTCGGCGTTCTTGTCGACCACGGCCACCGGCGGCTCCGCAAGGATCGACAGGGACGGCACGACGATGTCGAACTTGTCGGCGCCGCCGTCTTCTTTCAGGGCCAGGAACGCTTCGTTTTCCCAGGCCAGCAACACGTCGCCCTGACCGTTGTTGACGAAGGTAATGGTCGAGCCGCGCGCGCCGGTGTCGAGGATCGGCACGTGCTTGAACAGCTCCTTGACGTATTCCTGGGCCTTGGCTTCGCTGCCACCGGATTTCAGGCCGTAGGCCCAGGCGGCAAGGAAGTTCCAGCGCGCGCCGCCGGAGGTTTTCGGGTTGGGCGTGATCACCGACACGTCTTTCTTGATCAGGTCGCCCCAATCCTTGATGCCTTTAGGGTTGCCCTTGCGCACCAGGAACACGATGGTCGAGGTGTAGGGGGTGCTGGCGTCCGGCAGGCGGGTCTGCCAGTTTTCCGGCAGGGTCTTGCCCAGCTTGGCGATTTCGTCGATGTCACCGGCCAGGGCCAGGGTCACCACGTCGGCGCGCAGGCCGTCGATCACCGCCCGGCCTTGCTTGCCCGAACCACCGTGGGATTGCTGGATCTTGACGGTGTCGCCGGGGTGGGACTGTTTCCAGAAGTTGGTGAACTCAGCGTTGTAGTCCTGGTACAGCTCACGGGTAGGGTCGTACGAGACGTTGAGCAACTCGTAGTCCTTGGCAACGGCGGAACCGGCAAACACGGCGCTGGCCAGGGCGGCCAGGGCATAACGGCGAATCGACGACATAGAAGCTCCTGAAAATTCTGGGTGTTGGCTTTTTCTTATAGTGACGGGGTCTATCGCCGTTATTGCTTAGCTCGGTTTGTTACCCGGGTTCTGCAAACGGAATTTTTCCTTGCGTTCGATCTGTACCACTTGAGCGTTGTGCACAGTGATTTCCACCGCGCCAAACCGCAGATCGCGCAAGGCGCTCTGGATCTCGCGCAAAATGGCTGCTTCGTCCTGGCCGTCGACGCTACGTAGAGATGCGCTCATGGTCTCGCTCCTGAAATGAATAGTGCCTCGCAGTGGCGGCACTGCTTGCGGCGTAGGGCGATAGTAGATAAGCGCGGATATTCTTAAAAATACTATTTAAGAATGTTTATATAACCAGAAAGAATTTTCTGGCAGGACGTGGGGTTGCACGCGGGTTTTGCGACCGAGCGCTGAAATAACGCCTTGTGAATATCCAAATGTGGGAGGGAGCAAGCCCACTCCCACATTTGAATGCATTTCAAGCCTGGATGGCGGGGGCGCAGTCCCAGTCAATGGCCTGCGCCGGCATCGGCCGCCCAAACCAGTACCCCTGGCCCATATCGCAGTGCTGCTCCAACAAGAACCGCGCCTGCTCCACCTGTTCGATCCCCTCGGCATGCACCTGCATGCCCATGCTTTTCGCCAGGGCGATCACCACCCGCACGATGGCGGCATCGTCTTCGTCCCACGGCAGCCCGGCGACAAAGCCCTGGTCGATCTTGAGTTTCTGCACCGGCAGGCGCTTGAGGCGCAGCAGGGAGGAATAGCCGGTGCCGAAGTCATCGATGGCCAGGCGCAAGCCCAGTTCGCGCAGGCGGTGCAGTTGTTCCAGGGCCACTTCGGGGTCGTCCATCACCGCGCTTTCAGTGACTTCCAACTCCAGGAAGGCCGGATCCAGGCCGGTAGCGTGCAGCACCTGGGCGACTTGATCGTAGAGTTCGCGCCGAGCAAACAGGCGGCTGGATACATTGATTGCAATAAAGCTCAGCGGCGCGCCGTCGGCCAGCCATCGGCACATCTGTCGGCAGGCCTGGTCCATCACCCATCCATCGATCTCGGCAATCAACCCGGTGCGTTCGGCAATGGGGATGAAATCACCCGGCGGCACCAGGCCACGCTCGGGGTGTTGCCAGCGCACCAGTGCTTCGACGCCGATCAGGCGGCTGGTGTGCAAGTCGTGCACCGGCTGGTAGTAGACGCGCAGTTCCTGTTGTTCGAGGGCGCGGCGCAGTTCGCTGGCGATTTCCACCCGGTTCTGCGCGTGGGCGGTGAGTTCTTCGGTGTACAACGCGTAGCCTTCGCGGCCCACGCTTTTGGCCTTGAAGAGCGCGGAATCGGCGTTGCGCAACAATTGCTCGGCGCTCAGGGCATCATTGGGGAACAGGCTGATGCCGATGCTGGCGCTGATAAACAGCTGATGGCCGTCAAAGATGAACGGCTGCTTCATCACATCCAGCATGCGCTGCGCCAAAGCCGCCGCCTGCACCACCTGTGAGCAGTTTTCCGCGAGCACCGCGAACTCATCCCCGCCCAGGCGCGCCAGGGTCACGCCAGGGCCGAACAGCGCCTTGAGCCGCTCGCCCACCAGTTTGAGCAACTGGTCGCCCACATTATGGCCAAGGCTGTCGTTGATGATCTTGAAGTGATCCAGGTCCAGCAACAGCAGGGCGCAGCCGCGCTTGTGGAGTTGCGCCGAGGCCAGCGCCTGCTCGGCGCGGTCGGTGAACAGCAGGCGGTTGGGCAGGTCGGTCAGCGGGTCGTGGTGGGCCAGGTGGGCCAGTTCGTGCTCGGAATCCTTGATGGCGCTGATGTCGGAAAACACCGCGACGTAATGGCTGATATGGCCCAGGTCATCGCGAATCACGCGAATGGTTTGCCACTGTGGATAAATCTCACCGCTTTTGCGCCGATTCCAGATTTCACCGCTCCATTCACCGGTGTGTTCCAGGGTCTGGAACATCTGTTGATAGAAATTCGACGAATGGCGACCGGACTTGAACAGGCTCGGCTGCCGGCCCATGACGTCATCGCGCTGGTAGCCGGTGATTTCCATGAAGGCCCGGTTCACATGCACGATCAGGCCCTTGGCGTCGGTGACCAACACCCCTTCGCGGGTGCAATCGAACACGGCAGCAGCCTGGCGCAGGCGCTCGCGGTTCTCTTTCAAGGGTTGCTGCTGGTCGGCCTGGGCAGATCGGGCACAGATCAGGTAGATCAACCAGGCACTGAGCGCCACCCACACGTAACCGCGCACCTGCAACCACCGGTGCAGGTCGGTCGGATTATCGAGAAACTCGATCAATATCCGATGAGTGAGGCCTATCCAGACGCTCGAAGCCAGCAGGTATACCAGCCCAGCACGCAGGGCTCCTCGGTATGAAAACAGCATATGCCCAGTAATCCTTACTAAAAGCCCAGAATCGTCCTACAAAGAATGGGGATTATAGGATATGTAACATCTCGTAAGTCTTATCTGAAAGGGCCGCTGGTTTTCTCTGTAGGCTTAGTGATAATGCGTGTGCTGTTCTTTTCTTTATCTGAGGGCCATACAGCCTATGTGGTACAACGGTTTTCTTGACTTGTCGGCCTGGCAACTGGTGGCAGTCACCCTGTTGATGACCCACGTGACCATCGTTGGGGTCACGGTCTATCTGCACCGCTATTCAGCCCATCGCTCCCTGGAGCTCAATGCCGGCCTGAAACACTTCTTCCGCTTCTGGCTGTGGCTGACCACGGCGCAGAACACCCGCGAGTGGACCGCCATCCACCGCAAGCACCACGCCAAGTGCGAAACCGTCGACGACCCGCACAGCCCGGTGATCAAGGGCCTGTCCACCGTATTGCGCAAAGGCGCCGAGCTGTACCGTGCCGAGGCCGAAAACCCCGAGACCCTGCGCATCTACGGCAAGAACTGCCCGGACGACTGGATCGAGCGCAAGATCTACACTCCTTACCCGCTGCTGGGTGTGGCGATCATGGGCGTGATCGACCTGCTGCTGTTCGGCGCCATCGGCATCACCATCTGGGCAATCCAGATGATGTGGATTCCGTTCTGGGCCGCCGGCGTGATCAACGGCCTGGGCCATGCCGTGGGCTATCGCAACTTCGAATGCCGTGACGCCGCCACCAACCTGGTGCCGTGGGGCATCATCGTCGGCGGCGAAGAGCTGCACAACAATCACCACACCTACCCCAACTCGGCCAAGCTGTCGGTGAAGAAGTGGGAATTCGACCTGGGCTGGGCATGGATCAAGGTGTTCAGCTTCCTGCGCCTGGCCAAGGTGCAGCGCGTGGCACCGATTGCCCACCGCGTGGAAGGCAAGGGCCACCTGGACATGGACACCGCCATGGCGATCCTCAACAACCGCTTCCAGATCATGGCCCAGTACCGCAAGTTGGTGATCGGCCCGTTGGTCAAGCAGGAACTGGAAAAAGTCGATCACTCGGTGCGCCACCAGTTCCACCGCGCCAAACGCCTGCTGTCGCGGGAAACCAGCCTGCTGGACGACCGCCACCACCTGCGGATCCAGAGCATGCTGGAACACAGCCAGGCGCTGAAAGTGATCTACGAAAAACGCCTGGCGCTGCAGCAGATCTGGCTCAAGACCAGCTCCAACGGCCACGATATGCTCGCCGCCATCAAGGAATGGGTGCACGAGGCCGAGGCCAGCGGTATCCAGTCCCTGCGGGATTTTGCCCACCAATTGAAGACCTATTCGCTGCGTCCTGCGGCGGTCTGACAGTCGCGTGGGAGGGCTTGCCCTCCCACCCATCAGCTTTTTGGCGCCATTTCTCGGACACCGCCAATCGAGCCTGTTGACGGAACTTCACTGCAATTCGCCTCTCTCAATGAACACTTCGCCATCATGGTGGCCCCTTGTAGTGACCGCTGCTCGATCTTGCGGCGCGCCCAGAGAGAGTTGTGCCGATGGTTCTCGAAAAGCCCTTCACCGCCGACAGCCCTACCGCTGACCCTCCGCGTCCGGCCGCGGCAGCAACCCTGCTGGCACTGGTACATGCCCAGGGCGAAGTCGAGCGACTGAGTGAGCGCGAACAATTGCTCAGTTCTCTGCTGGTCAGCGTAAACGCCGTGCTGTGGGCCATCGATTGGCAAACCCGCCGCGTGCTCTATGTCAGCCCGGCATACGAGCGGATTTTTGGACGTTCCGCCGGCCTGCTGCTGGCCGACCACCGCGAATGGCGCAACAGCATTCACCCCGAAGACCTCGACTACGCCGAACACAGCCTGGCGCGCGTGCTGGAGCAGGGTGCCGTGGAAGACCGCGAGTACCGCATCATCACCGCCGACGGGCAGATCCGCTGGCTGAGCGACAAGTGCTACATCAACCAGCAGGTCGAGCCCGGCGAGCCGGTGATCGTCGTCGGCATGGCCGAAGACATCACGGAAAAAAAACAGCTGGAACTGGAGCTGCACCGTCTCGCCACCACCGACGTGCTGACCCAGAGCAGCAACCGCCGACACTTCTTCGAATGCGCCAACCAGGCCTTTGACAGCGCCTGCGCCCAAGGCGCGCCGCTGGCCTTCCTGCTGCTGGACATCGATGACTTCAAGGACGTCAACGACACCTACGGCCACCTGGAGGGCGACCAGGTGCTGCGGCGTATCGCCGAGAGCGGTCGCGGGGTACTGCGCCGTGGCGACCTGTTCGGGCGCATTGGCGGCGAAGAGTTCGCCGCCGTGCTGCCAGGTTGCGCGCCGGAGATGGCGCTGCAGGTGGCCGAGCGCCTGGGCAAGGAGATTCAGGCGCTGAGCTTCAGCTATGAGGGCCAGGCGTTCAGCGTGACCATCAGCCAGGGCCTGGCCAGCCTGACCGAGGAAGACTCCACCCTGGACAGCCTGTTCGCCCGCGCCGATGCCGCCATGTATGAGGCCAAGCGCCTGGGCAAGAATCGCGTGATCGCGGGCTGAATGCCGATCACTGTGGGAGGGGGCTTGCCCCAATGCCGGTCAGTTAAGGGACAGAACGGGCAACCCGTCATCTGTGGCGAGCGGGCTTGTCGAATCGTCGCACCGCCCGCGTTGGGCTGCGCAGCAGCCCCAGAACCAAGCGCGGAGGAGTGCCTGATACACCGCATTCGTCTTTATTAGGGGCGCTTCGCACCCCAGCGCGGGACAAGCCCGCTCACCACAAGAATGCGGTTGCCTGAAATTGTTTATGCAAGACTCAAGATTTTAGAGCGAAATTTTTTACCCTTTAAAATCAGTAAGTTATTTTAAATTTGATAAGAGCTGGCTTGCTTCTGGCACAAAAAAACCCGCCGAAGCGGGTTTTTCTTATCGATCAGGCCAACTGCCGCTTACAGCTCGGAGAAGCACTCTTCGATGATCGCCAAGCCTTTGTCCAACTGCTCGTCCGGCGAGGTCAGCGGCACCAGCACGCGCAATACGTTGCCGTAGGTGCCGCAGGACAGCAGGATCAGCCCCTTGTCACGCGCCTTGGCCACCACGGCGGCAACGGCTGCGGCGTTTGGCTTGTGGCTGTCGCCGTCTTCGAACAACTCGACCGCGATCATCGCGCCCAGGGCACGCACGTCACCGATCACCGGGTACTTGGCTTGAATCGCCTTGAGGCCAGTCACCAGGCGCTCGCCGACAGCCTTGCAGCGGTCCAGCAGGTGCTCTTCCTCAAACACGTCCATCACCGCCAGCGCAGCGGCGCAAGCGATCGGGCTACCGGCGTAGGTGCCGCCCAGGCCACCAGGAGCAATGGCGTCCATGTATTCGGCCTTGCCGCACACACCGGCCAGCGGGAAGCCGCCAGCGATGGATTTGGCGAAGGTGGTCAGGTCGGCGGCAACGCCCATCTGTTCCATGGCGAAGAAGGTACCGGTACGGCCGGCACCGGTTTGCACTTCGTCGGCGATCAGCAGGATGCCGTGCTTGTCGCACAGCTCGCGCAGGCGCTTCATGAACGGCTTCGGCGCGACGTAGAAACCGCCTTCGCCTTGGACCGGCTCGATGATGATGGCGGCAATATCACACGGCTCGGCATCGTTCTTGAAGATGCGTTCGATGCTGGCGATGGAGTCATCGTCGCTGACACCGTGCAGTTCGTTCGGGTACAGCGCGCGGAACACGCCGCCTGGCATCAGGCCCATGCCGGCCGAGTAAGGCACGACTTTACCGGTGAGACCCAGGGTCATCATGGTGCGGCCGTGGTAGGCGCCGGTGAAAGCGATCACACCGGCACGGCCAGTCGCGGCACGGGCGATTTTCACGGCGTTTTCAACGGCTTCGGAACCGGTGGTGACCAACAGGGTTTTCTTGGCGAAATCGCCGGGGACCTTGGCGTTCACTTTTTCGCACACTTCGACGTACGGCTCGTAGGCCAGTACCTGGAAGCACGTGTGGGTCAGCTTGTTCAGCTGTTCGGTCACGGCGGCGATGATTTTCGGGTGCACGTGGCCGGTGTTCAGCACGGCGATACCGCCGGCGAAGTCGATGAACTCGCGACCTTCAACGTCAGTCACGGTGGCATTCTTCGCGGATTCGGCGAAGATCGGGTGAATCTGGCCAACACCGCGCGGTACAGCGGCTTCGCGGCGTTTCATCAGGGAAGCGTTGGTCTTGCTCATAAAGTCCTCATTCGCCACTCATCGGGTGGCGTTGCTCAAGGAATACGTGGCGGGGAGGCAACTACGGCAGCATGCGATGATCGACTGCCACAGCTTTCCCGGCCACTACGAATATCGGTGTGAAACACGCAAAGGGTCAGCGCTCTCGTGCCCTTTGCGTTTGCTGCAATCTCTTACGGGGCTTAGATGCCCAGGCAGAGGTATTTGATTTCCAGGTAATCCTCGATCCCGTACTTGGAGCCTTCACGGCCCAGGCCCGAAGCCTTGATGCCGCCGAACGGCGCCACTTCGTTGGAGATCAACCCGGTGTTGACCCCGACCATGCCGTATTCCAGGGCTTCGGCCACACGGAACACACGGCCCAGGTCGCGGGCGTAGAAGTAGGAAGCCAGGCCGAACTCGGTGTCGTTGGACATCGCGATCACTTCGGCTTCGTCTTTGAAGCGGAACAGCGGCGCCAGCGGGCCGAAGGTTTCTTCCTTGGCAACGGCGGCGTTTTTCGGCACGTCGACCAGGATGGTCGGTTCAAAGAAGTTGCCTTCCATGACCTTGCCACCGGCCAGCAGCTTGGCGCCTTTGCTCAGGGCGTCGGCGATGTGTTCCTGGACCTTGGCCACGGCTTTTTCGTCGATCAGCGGGCCAGTGGTGGTGCCTTCTTCCAGACCGTTGCCGATCTTCAATTTGGCCACCGCGACTTTCAGTTTTTCCGCAAACGCGTCGTACACCGAATCCTGGATGTACAGGCGGTTGGCGCAGACGCAGGTCTGGCCGTTGTTGCGGTACTTGGAGATGATCGCGCCTTCGACGGCCTTATCCAGGTCCGCGTCGTCGAACACGATAAACGGCGCGTTGCCGCCCAGCTCCAGGGAAACTTTCTTGATGTCCTTGGCGCATTCGGCCATCAACTGGCGACCGATTTCGGTGGAGCCGGTGAAGGACAATTTACGCACGATCGGGTTGCTGGTCAGCTCGCCGCCGATGTCGCCGGCACTGCCGGTGACCACGCTCAGCACGCCTTTCGGGATACCGGCACGGTGCGCCAGCTCCACCAGGGCCAGGGCCGAGAACGGGGTTTGCGAAGCCGGCTTGATCACCATGGTGCAACCGGCGGCCAGGGCCGGGCCGGCTTTACGGGTGATCATCGCGGCCGGGAAGTTCCACGGGGTGATGGCGGCGGTCACGCCGATAGGCTGTTTGATCACGATCAGGCGCTTGTCGGGCTGGTGGCCGGGAATCACGTCGCCATAGATGCGCTTGGCTTCTTCGGCGAACCACTCGATAAAGGACGCGGCGTAGACAATTTCGCCCTTGGCTTCGGCCAATGGCTTGCCTTGTTCCAGGGTCATCAGGCGACCGAGATCGTCCTGGTTTTCGATCAGCAGCTCGAACCAACGGCGCAGCTTGTTGGCGCGCTCCTTGGCGGTCAGCGCACGCCAGGCCGGCAGCGCCTTGTCGGCGGCTTCGATAGCACGGCGGGTTTCCGCGGCGCCCATCTTTGGCACGGTGCCGATAATCTCGCCCGTGGCAGGGTTGTTGACCTTGATGGTCTGACCGTTGTCCGCATCCACCCAAGCGCCATCGATAAAGGCCTGCTGGCGGAACAACTGGGAATCTTTGAGCTGCATGTCGGCTTTCCTTAACAGCACCGCGCGCACGCGGAGCGAATTAGAGTTGTTGAAAGGCGCCTTGTGGGCTGCCGTCAGGGAAATCAGCCCCCGCGCGCGCGATCAGTGAATAGCGCACGAGAGACAGAGCGTTTGAAATCTCAAACGAATCCTAGGATCAATGGGGGTACAGGGCAATAGTCTGTTCGAAAAAAAGAACGAAAACGGCGCATTTGCCGGATTTTTCTGATCAGCGTGATTCGAGCCCGTTCCGCCGTGTTGACCAACGGCGCCCGGCGCAGGGCCTCTGCGCGGCAAATGCCTACGTTTGAACGGCCAAAGACCGGCATGGACGCCCAAGGTCGACATGGGTATGATGTCGCCCGCACAAGCATCCGTAGCTCAGCTGGATAGAGTACTGCCCTCCGAAGGCAGGGGTCGTGGGTTCGAATCCCGCCGGGTGCACCACATACTAGTTTCTGGCTGTCTCAGACAGTCTACGAAACACCCCAAGAAGCCCGCCCTGTGCGGGCTTTCTTGTTCCTGACTGTTCACCTCTGTCTACCCCTATATCTTCCCACCGTGTATCCCACTATGTATCCTTGGATAAAAATAGAACTCGGGGGATACAGTCCCATGAAGCGCTCTGAAATCAAGCGTCGTCCATTGTCAGACACGGTTTTAGCGGGGCTGGAGCCTGACACCAAGGAATACCGGGAGCAGGACGGCAACGGTCTGTATTTCCGCGTGAAACCCGACGGTCAAAAGTCCTGGCAGCTACGCTATAAAACTCCAGCCGGCAAATGGAGCTGGCTAGGCTTGGGGGGCTATCCCGAGGTAAGCGGTTCACTAGCACGTCAGAAGGCTTCTTCGCTTCGCAGTGACGCAGCCGACGGCAAAAACCCCATCGCGACGAGACAGGCTCGCCGGGCTGCTGAGCTAGCGGCTAGTAACAATACGTTCGAGTCACTTGCACGCGAGTGGTACACCTCTCGACTCACCTCCTGGGATCCCGGCACCGCTAAACGGATTTTGGGAGCGTTAGAGCTCCACGTATTCCCCATCTTCGGCAATCGCCCATACACAGGCATTCTGTCGATGGAGTGGATGGTGCTGCTACGCGGAATGGAACAAAAAGGCATTCTTGAGCAGTTGAGTCGGGTCAGAGCCTACTGCAAGGAGATTTATGACCTGGCTCGTGTAACAGGTCGCGCAATAAACAACCCCCTTGAAGGGGTGCACAAATTTTTATCTACAGGCAAGGTCGAGAATTTCGCCCACGTCAGCATTGAAGAGTTGCCCGCGCTCCTTCGCGCCATTCGCTCATACCCTCATGCCAAAGATGTACAGTTGGGTCTACGCCTACTAGCCCTAATAGCCGTACGCCCCAGTGAGTTGCGAGAAGCCAGATGGAAGGAGTTCGACTTAGATAAAAAACTTTGGACGATCCCAGTGGAACGCAAAGGCCGTAAGAAAGGCCTCGAGCACTTAGTACCACTCAGCCGTCAGACCGTTGAAGCCCTTAAGGAGCTGCACATACTGACCGGCGCTTACCCGCTACTTTTTCCTGGCAGAAGCGACCGCACCAAACCTCGAAGCGATACGGTATTTCTAATGGCTCTACGCCGACTCGGCTATCAAGGTCGACAGACAGGCCACGGGTTCCGGCATATCGCTAGCACCGTTCTGAATGAACATGGGTTTGATGCTGACCATATTGAAGCCCAGCTAAGTCATAAAACGCCAGGTGTGCGCGGGGTCTACAACAAGGCCCAGTACCTAATTCAGCGAACAAAAATGATGCAGTGGTATGCCGATTACCTTGATCGATTGGAGAAAGGTAACGTGATCGAAGGGAATTTTGGCAGGGTCGAATAATGATGCGTTTCCGTACCCCCTCAAAAAACGGTGTTCCAGGTGTTCCAGAAATGCTGAAAGCCACGTATTTCGTGGCCTTCAGCGGTGGAACACCTTTTTATTTTAGCTGGAACACCTGGTGTTCCACACAAAAAAGGTGTTCCAGGAACAAACCCGAAAATATTGGCCTCTTAACAAGCTACGTACTTAGAAAACAGCACAGCAGCGGAAGAACGACGCAGCGCCATCTATCTCCTGTCGGCAGTTGTTCAGAAGGGAACACGGAGCACTGTTTGTGGCGCAGGTTTGATTTTCAGACCATGGGCGCGGGGAATTCTAAATGAGGGATGCTCGATTTCTTGCGCTGTTTCGCATTGAAGGTCTGGTTCGCGCTATCGAGGCCTACTGGGGGTTTCTTTTCAATGATGACACTCGCTGGGGCGCTGACCGGTTAAAGCAAGAAGTCATGTTCGGACAAGATGGCGGTGCTCCCGGAATCTCAGTGATTAATGGCCTCTTGTCCGTTTTAGCGGGGCAAAACAAAGCCCGTTCGCCACTTGAATCACTCCGGATCACTTCAGCACATTCCGCCATCCTACTGGCTGAAAAGTCCTTGACTGAACCTCTGAGCAAGGCTGAGCTTAATGAACTGGGCTGGCTATTGACTAAGCTGGTCGCGCTAGACACAAAGCCAATCAAGGCGGCGCTCCTATCCCTGCAAGTCAAAGGTGGCGTTAAGTCGGGAGAATCCAGAAGAGCCGGAAACTCTGAGCGCGATGCCGCAATATGCCGTGCGGGTGAGCGCCTGAAGTCTGAGGGGCGCGGCGTTCGTGAACTATCAGGAATTATTGCTGATACAGAAACTGGTGCTGGACTGAGCAAGAAGCAAATCCGGGCTCTTCTAAGAGCCGGCAACGTGATTCCGGCTCCGCGTAAAAAAAAGCGGCAGTGAACAAGCGCACTTCCCATTGAGTAAATAGATTCGCTCCTGTCGATCACGGATACGCAGGAGATTGATATGTACGCAAACGCCGCTCCATCAGAATCGCTAAACACCGCTGCTCCCACCCAGGCGCGGACAAACGTCACCCACGGCCCGCATGAGTTTTTGACTGGCGGGCAAGTCGCTTACGCACTGCGCATCTGCCCCGAAACCCTTGCGGAATGGCGCCGCAAGGGTAGACCTCTCAACTGGACGAACGTCGACGGCAGGCCCAAATACCGAAGGTCCGAGGTATTGCGCTGGTTGTACCGTTGCAGCAAAAACATCGGAGATTTAGAACCGCTCGTAAGTGTTCCTCATGGTTTTTTGTCTGAAGGACAAGTCGGTTACGCGCTGCGCATAGGCTACGAAACTCTTGCGGATTGGCGCCGCCGGGGTAAGCCGCTCACATCGACAGGGATCGCAGGACAATACCGCTATCGCCTTGTCGAGGTGGTTCAGTGGATATTCCAATCCCGGAATGAAATTCTTTCTTTGGAAGCCACTACATTTGGGCCAGAAGGGGACGATCATGACTGACCGGACCCCACTCCCCTTTCAACTTGATCCAGCCACTACGCTTATCCGTATAGGTGAAGTCTCAGCCATCGTCGGTCTTGCCAGATCCACGATTTACAAGCTGATGTGCCAGCCGGAAAGCGGCTTTCCTCTCCCCGTCAAACTCAGCGAAAGCAACGCCCGTGGAGCGCCGGTAGCCTGGGTTTTAAGCGAAGTTCAGAACTGGGTCCGAGCACGCATTGCGCTACGCGCCAAGGAGGCCGCATGAGAGCGTCTGTAGCCCAAAAGGCGGCGTTACATCCATTCTCCCTACTCCGGCAAATCGGCCTATCTCCGGCGACCATGCAACGCCTCATCCGGTATCGAAATAAGCACGAAAGCCTGGGCCGGGCTGTCGTCGTCATGACCTGGCCTGACGGCACTTGGGGCGTACTCGCTATGCACACCGAGAAGTTCAGCCTCGTCGCTATCGACAGTGACCAAAAAGCAGCGGCCTATGAGGATGCTCGCTCGATGAATGAGGGCGGTTATCTACCGCTGCTTAACCTGCGCTGGGAATTTCATGCTTGAAATGAAAACGCCCCCGGCTGCAACCGGGGGCGTTGGAGGTAAATCTAGATGCCCAATCAATGTATTTCGCCCCCAGCAAATCTGCAAGATTCGCTTGTGGTTGCACGTCGGAAAACTGAGCGCTATGCTCTGGCCGTCGCTGCAAATTCAGCGACCGGGTTTAGCGGCCCGAGTTTAAGAAGGCGCACAGGCGCCACCATTTCGATTGCAGGCGCTTTTTTTGTGCCCGCACTCCTGCGTTATGGCGGCTGTGCACGGGAGACCTTCGGGTCTGCCGGGTTCCTTCTTACCCGGTCCGCTAACCCGTGCATAGCTGCCACCCATATTCGTTTAGCGGCGATTCGTGGCAGCTTCTACTTAAGAAGGAGCTCCACCATGCACGCCCTCAATCCGTCCAAAATCCGTGCTGCTGCCCACCGGGCAATGGCTCGCGCCGCTCTACACGCAAACTCCAGCCTCCGTTCTCGCCTCGCCCGTTACAACTCTCACATGGAAAAAGCACGCGCCCTGGAAGCCACAGGGGGTGTGAAATGAAATCTAAATGCCTTGCTCTGCCAGAAGAGCTTTTGACCGTCTCCGGCGACGTCGAAGCAGGCATACAGATCGATGCGATCAGCTGCGCCATCATTCGCGCCGACTCGGTCTTGGCCTTGCTTGAGGAACACTTCATAGAGGGCAGACCGCCGCTCCCATCAGCGATAGTGGCGGGCACCCTTTGGGATGTACGCGGCGCACTGGCTCTCATAAAAACACTGGCCGAACACGGCCATGATTCCACTCGCAAAATGCCTCGTGATGGAGGTGCCCTATGACCTCGCCAGCCGAACACAAAACACCGGGCCATACACAGTTCACCAAGGTGAACAAAGAAGGTCGGATGCTGTTTCGCGTCAACCCAGGCATATCAATCGATGAGGCTTTAGAGGTCGCATCACACCTGCAATTTTTCGCCAATCAATTCGCGTTCGACGCCGCCATGACCGATAACTGCGAGCGGCTAAGTTGGGCGTCTTATTACCTGGGCGAAATGGCGAAAGCACTCATTGATGACGTCACGGACGGGCTATTTCTTGCGAGGCCCGACCAATGACCGAGCGCCCCGCTAAAACAGGCAAACGCCCCAGCTTCGCCCAGGTGAAAGCCGCCTCCCTTAAGGCTATTGACCGAGTATTGGCTCATTGGCTACCCAACGGGAAACGCGAAGACGGTGGCAAGGAGTATTCAGCGCCGAATCCAACTCGCGCCGACAAGCACGCCGGATCGTTCAAGGTGAATTTAGCCAAGGGCACCTGGGCGGATTTTGCCACCGGCGACAAGGGCGGCGACCTGATTGATTTGGTCCGTTATTTGGATGGTGGAACAGAGGTCGAAGCGTGCAACAAACTCGCCGAGTTTTTGGGTGTAACCAACGACTCAAATAGCGTCTCAACAGCTGCGAAATCGGCGCCAAGCAAAACACCGGATTGGGTGGCGATCCGCCCCATTCCTGATGAGGCCATGGCGAAAATTTTGGTCAAGCATCGCCAGCATGGAACGCCCTCAAAGGTTTGGATTTATCGAGACGCCGACGCCCTGCCGTTGATGGTGCTCTATCGCTTTGACCTGCCTCCAGATGACAGCGGCAATCCGCGTAAGGTGTTTGCACCTCTGACCTGGTGCAAAGGCAAAAATGGTGTCCTCCAATGGCGCTGGCAAGGTCTGCCGGAACCGCGTCCGCTGTTGCACCTCGATCACCTCAAGCAACGCGCCGAGGCGCCAGTCGTCGTTACTGAGGGGGAGAAATCTGCCGACGCCGCCGCAATGCTCCTGCCAGGGTACGTCGCCACCTGCTGGCTCAACGGAACAAACTCTTGGCGCAAGTCTGACTTTAGTCCTTTGATTGGGCGCGATGTGCTGCTGTGGCCTGATAACGATGCGCCAGGGCTCAAGTGCATGGACGAGCTGGCAGAGCACCTGCGAACGCTGGGAGCGGCCTCTGTGCGCGTTCTGGCGCTCGCGGTGTTCAGTCAGCGACCCGGCCTCAATGGAGAGGCACCGACCTTTGCCAAGGGCGGTGTGTGGGCGGACGGCGATGATGCTGCCGATGCTCAGGCAAAGGGTTGGACACCCGCCCACTTTGCCAAGCTGGAGCACACCGGAGAGCTTTTCTCTCTGCCGCTCACGGCGCCCGGCGACAAACCGTCCAAAGCCAAGGAGACCACGAGCAAACAACCTGCTAGGAAATCCAAAACAAATACGCTGCCAGGTGGCTTTCGGCTCACATCCGAAGGCGTGTTTTATGCCGGTGATGATGGTGAAGCTAGGCCAGTGTGTTCTCGCCTGGAAATCCTTGCCCGCACCCGAGACGAAAAGGGCCATAACTGGGGCTTACTGGTTGAACTGGACGATCCCGACGGAGAAAGAAAACGCTGGAACATCCCCGCTCGTAACATGGCCGGAGACTTCGGCAAAGAGGTATTAGGTCCGCTGGTGGATATGGGCTTGCGGTTGGCGGGAAATCGCTCAGGGCGTAACGCTCGCAACGATTTGCAGGGCTACCTGCAAAGCTACGACAGTGACAAACGCGCCCGAGTGGTTAACCGACTTGGTTGGCATGACGATGCCTATCTGCTTCCAGAGCGACAGATTGGTGCCAGCAAAGAGCAACTGCATTTCTACGATGCGGGCGCTCAACTTCCGCCCATCAGTCAGGCCGGAACACTCGAACAATGGCAGCGGCATATCGGTTACCTGTGCATTGGCAACCACCGTCTGACATTCGTCGTGAGTACCGCTTTCGCGGGGCCATTACTGCACATGCTGGGTCATGAGTCGGGAGGCTTTCACCTTTACGGTGACAGCTCCGGCGGGAAGACCACACATTTGCAGGTAGCCGCATCGGTCTACGGGAGTCCGCGTTGCGTGCGCTCCTGGCGCTCGACTGATAATGCCCTGGAGTCCATCGCAGCCGCGCACTCAGACGGCTTATTGGTTCTCGATGAAATCGGGATGTGCGATCCGCGCATCATTGGCGAAACGGTTTACATGCTGGGCAATGGCGCCGGTAAAGCACGCGCTAATGATCGAGGCCAGGCCGGTCGTAACGTTCAGGAATGGCGTTTGTTGTTTCTCTCGACCGGAGAAAAGACGTTGGCGCAACACATGGCAGAGGCCAACAAGGATCTTAAAGCGGGCATGGAAGTACGCATGCTCGCAGTGCCGGCCGATGCCAGCAAAGGGCTTGGAATGTTCGACGTCCTCAATGGCTTTGAGGATGCGGCTGCGCTTTCAGACGCTCTAAAAGCACGGGTGACCAAGTACTACGGCTCCCCGTTAACTGCCTTCCTGTCCGCCCTATGTGAACCCGGAAAGATGCTGGGGTGGTCGACCATTTTGCGCCACACCATTGAGCGGTTTGTCTCGACTTCACTACCCGAGTTAGCAAGCGGACAGGCCCAACGTGCGGCCACTCGGTTTGGATTGGTCGCCGCTGCGGGGGAGTTGGCCACCGCCTTGGGGATAACAGGTTGGCCTGAGGGTGGAGCGACCACGGCAGCAAAGGTTTGTCTCAATGCCTGGCTGAATGAGCGAGGCGGCGCCGGAAACTTCGAAAGTGACGCCATCGTCGCGCGCCTTCGCCAAGTGATAGAGCGTTTTGGAGAGAGCCGTTTCACTCGCTGGGAGTCCGCCGCCGCCAAGATCGACGAGCACGGCCCTCGCACCATTGACCGGCTGGGATTTCGCAAGACGCTGGAGCACGGGTTGGGCGATGCATTGCACACCACGACCACTTACTACGTATTGCCAGAGGCTTGGCGTACTGAAGTCTTCAAAGGCATGAATCTGAATGCCGTTAACAAAGAGCTATTGAACCGCGCCATTTTAGAACCTGGCAGCGATGGCAAAGCCGCTCAATCGGTAAGGCTGCCGGGCATGCCTAAAGCCCGCGCCTACGTTTTTAACTCATCCGCACTCATGGCGGATGACAGCGGACACTCCATCGAGGCCGCATAAATTAGCTATCCATTTCGGCCTGCCTTTTCGGCAAGCCTTTCGCAGCACCATATGTAAATGGAGATACCCCCATGTTTAAAAGAAACACGCTTTCAACCCCTGAAATCAAAGCGGCTCAAACCAAACACGCAGCTCACCAAAAAACGCTCCAAGAAATGGAAAGGACCAAGGAACAGCTAACCCACAAATTAAAGTCCCTGGTCGCTGAGGACGCTATGGACAAGGAAGCCAAAGCATCTGCGCATGACAAAGCGCTCAAAGCCTACAGTGCGGCCATTGCTGCTGGCGATACAGCTGCTGAAGCCGAAGCAGACACAGCTCTGCAATCAATCCTTGGCGAGTCGGACAGAAGCCGTGGCAAGCACCTGGCTCGAACTGCTGCCATCGCTAAACTTGAACAGGAAGTCACTGAGATCGACCAACGACTTGAACAGGGTAACCAAGCGTTGGAGACTTCACACAAGGAGCTCTTGAGAGCAATTCTGTACAAACGAGCGGAGCAAATAAGAAGCAGCGCTAATGAGTTGGTGGCAGTAGCCAAACAGTATCAGCAGGTCGCGCATCTCATGGGGCTGCAAGGCTCTTTGCAGGACATTCGGATTCCCTTACCTCCCACTCACCGGGAGGACCGGTTTGACTACGTCGGCCCTCATACAATCAGGACAGGCCCAACGAGACCGACAGTTGAGGAACTGCTGTTGGACTGAATTGACACACCATCAACGTGGAACACCTTTTTCCCCTGGAACACGTGGTGTTCCAGCTCAAATAAAAAGGTGTTCCGCCCTGAAAGCCACGTACTCCGTGGCTTTCAGCTTTAGTGGAACACCTGGAACACCTGGAACACCGTTTTTTGAGGGGTATTGGTTTTTAACCTCCGTCACCCCGTCTCATTCGGCGCCGTCAGCGAGATTCTGTACGAAAAGTCCGTATGGTTAGAATCGCGCCATGATTGGCTGGAGGCCCGCATGTCAAAGCGTTACGAACTCTCCGATGCATCTTGGGAATTGATCAAGGATCTGGTTTCTCCCGAGCAGAGGATGGGTCGACATCGAACACGCCTTTACGCGCTGCTTACAGCCGATCAGACTCTTCCTCCGACACCAAATACTCAACAAAATCCAAGTAGGAACCCCATACTTCAGGTGCTGTCATCAATGCTTCTTTACCAATGCGGTTAACATCAATCGCATCACACCAGAGCACCTGCCCCAACTGGGAGTTGCAGTCCATCACGATTAGACCTTCAGCAGGCTCCCCCAACACAAGATAATTTGAAGAAAGTGGGCCACTGCTTCTCAAGCGCTTCGTTTCAACAAGAACATTAGTTGGAGATTCCCAACCGATCTGGTGCAGCGGTAAAACATAAATACCACTTCCGTCAAAAAACTCCCCCACCAATTTGAAGCTACTGGGAAGTGATACTTTCAACTCATGCTCCAGCTTTTCAATAAAATCCGGGGCCACTGCGCGAATACCATTCAACGACTCAAATCGACTCCTTACCATCTCTAAGCTTGACATTCCAACCTCGCTGTTTTTTTACACGCCACTGCCAATATTCTCTAGGTTTTGTACGAAAAGTATTGCCGTATACAACGTGGGCAGCAGCGGGGTTTGCCACGCACATGCCAGACCGAATCTACTACATCTATCCTCACACAAATCACTCCTGACGCAACCTTGCCGACCGTTGAGGAGCGGCTCTCGGACTGAATCAACAGACTATCAACGTGGAACACCTTTTGCCGCTGGAACACCTAGTGTTCCAGCTCAAATAAAAAGGTGTTCCACTCTGCAAGCCCCGTAACTCGTGGCTTTCAGCCTTAGTGGAACACCTGGAACACCTGGAACACCGTTTTTTGAGGGGTATCGGTTTTTAACCCCCCATCACCCCATCGCATTGCGCGCCTTCAGCGAGCATCAGAGGGTCGCCACACGACTGCCGCCCCCCTCCTCCAAGCGTCTAGACAGCAGGCAAAACAACGCCTTTCCGCGCTGCTCATGGGTCCTTTGGGAGGTTATTTGGATTGGGGTAATTCGAACCCTGATGTTTTTACAGATTCAAGTGCCTATAGGGGGTTCCGTCTCCGGTTGATTAGGTAGCTCAGTAGGTGACCAATACAGCGTACCCAACCCTCACCAAATCTCATTGATGCTGCTGAGGTGTCACGGAGAGAAGCGGCCCCCTGTGACCGCCACCATTGCCCGCTGTAGGTGAACCAGGTAGAGGGTGCGGGGTGAGAAAGCATCTACCCTCCCCAAATCCGGTGTTCCATGTGTTCCAGGTGTTCCGAAAACGCTGAAAGCCACAGGATGCGTAGCTTCCAGGGGTGGAACACCAGATAAAAATAGGCGGAACACTTGGTGTTCCAAGCACAAAAGGTGTTCCTGCAAAAAAGGAACACGAAAATCCACATGGGAGTCTTAAAATCGTCCTAATTTTACTCAGCGATAATACTGTACTCATCGCTGACTGTTACGTCTCAGCAAGGCAAGCGACCGACGAAGAGCTATAATTCGAATGTATCTACGACACCAGTGCCGATTTTGTAAGCATGTAAAAATCACCCATCAAGTTTTATGCGACCAGCGATAGTTTCAACCAGTTTTTTGGCCGTTACTGGTTTATCATGCAGCCTTGTCCAAATTGTTATAACTGTTAAGAAACCTGCAATTCCAGATGCAGATATAAATATAATTCTCCAAGTGCTGGCAGCAAAAATAAAATCATTGAAACTACTTGCGGCTAGCGATGCCAGCAAAGTAAGGAATATACCCAAATAGGTAACCCAATCTCTCGACTTTGCCAGACCTTGGTGGTAGTCCTTTATGATTCTATATAATTTATCTTCGGTTATGCTTATAACATGTGTATCCGTATTCTGTGATATTCCACTATAGTTAATTCCAGTTGAATCAGGAATAATAACTTTTGGAGCAATAGAGTCACCCACCCGATAGTTATCCATGCTGCTCACTCCTATACCACATCACGCCACCAAAGTTGTAATGTGAGGTGATTGGTCCCTCCAATATTGGTATTTACCATTAGCATCTCGACCACACCCGCGTTGTTGACTTTAGCAAGTTCGTAAGGAGTATTTAACGCCGTCCCTAGAGAATTACTCCAATTAACGAGCGTCATCACAGAACGGCCATTCTCAGCCGTGAAGGTAACGTTTTGTGTTCCTGCGTTCTGCTGAAAATTAATTGTCAAAGGAAGTGTAGTTAAAGATCCACCATATTCTGCCCCAAGCTCAATATCAATTTCGCACCTCATTGCACCTGGGATAATAAGGTTATAGGTCGAAATCAGGCGCTTACCGTTCAATCGGATTTTCTGTGTCATAAGTCACTACGCAATTTGGTTAATATCGCTGATCTAGTAGCATGGCCTTATCCGAAAGTACAGCGTAACGCTACGTGCGTGACGCATCTGAATGGCTACTCATGGCCGGCTCTGTTAAAAACAGCAGGCTATGGTTTCCACGGCAGAAAAGTACGCGTATGAGCTTGAAATCTACATTTTGAGCAGAAAGTTAGCGCTTCGATTTCGCACAGCGGCGTGCAAGGAAGGTGTTTTCAGCGGACAATATTCTGGCAGCCTGGAAAAAACGACCTCTTCAAAAAAGTAGGCTCCTAGCAGGCGTGCATAGCGGGCAGTTCGCGGTCAGAACCTAAAAGCTGGCGACCACCCGCCGCTGGCGGATTGGCTGGTGGGTTGCTATACCATAGGAGCAATAATTGCTAGGTTGGGGCTAACGTGCATCAGGCGCGTTAGGGAGCTACAACGATCTACCTTTGGGAACAGACTGCACAGGCATTGCGGCAACGATGATCAGAATGATGGGTACAGGTAACAACTGATGTACGACAGGCGATGTGTTTTCCCGAGCCGAAGGGGTATCATTACGCCACTGTTTCCCTTACATCACGGACGAATCGGACAGAATGGCGTTGAAATTGGCGTTTGAAACGGAGGACCTCCGAGACCTTTGCGCTAGCGAAGTGATTGCCATTCAGGAGTTGTCACCTGTGGTGGCGCAGAGCCTATTCAGAAGACTCGCGGACATCCGTGCCGCGTCGAATATCCTTTACCTCCCCGTCGGCAAGCCCGCCGAACTTGACGCCGCTCCCCCTGGCCTGGTGGTCGTTAGGCTCCATCAGAATCATCATCTTTTATTCAGTGCCGCTCATCAACAAATTCCAATACTGTCCTCTGGTAATGTAAACTGGAGCTCAGTAACTTCTGTAAAACTGTTGAAGATTGGAAAAGACAATGATGAATAACTCTATGTTTCAGCCAACCTGGGTTTCACCTCCCGGCGAAACAATTCTAGACATTCTCTCTGATCGAGAGATTAGTCCGGAATCCTTGGCACGAAACATAGGTTACGATTTAAATTGTATCAAAGACCTCTTTGATGGAAGTCATGAAATAGGTGAGCATTTAGCTCATAAGCTAGCTGACGCTATTGGTCCTGACGCTGAGTTTTGGCTAACACGAGAACAACAATATCGCGAAGATGTTTCTCGAATTTATAGAAAAACTAGCAAAGCGGAAGAAAACTGGCTTGCTGATCTTCCAATCAAAAGCATGCAGACTTTTGGATGGATTTCAAACTCGGACAGCAAGTCTAAAAAAGTTATTGATTGCCTTGATTATTTTGGAATATCTGACATTAGCGCATGGAAAGATGTCAGCGCCGAATTTACCAGGGAAACGCGCTTCAGAACGAGCCAGACGTTTGATCAGGAAGTCGGTGCTACGGCGGCGTGGGTACGATTTGGAGAAAATAAGGCTTCAAAAATCTCATGCGAGCCTTGGGATAAAGATAAACTTCTGAGCAATATTGAAGCAATCAGAGCTCTCACGCATATTTCCGAACCTTCACTATTTATTCCTGATCTTCAAGCCATCTTAAACAATTCCGGCGTTGCATTAGTTATCTCTAAAACTCCAGAGGGCTGCCCTGCGAGCGGAATGGCTAAATTTATTTCAGAAGACAAAGCACTCATTATGCTGAGTTTTCGCTACCTATCTGATGATCATTTTTGGTTTTCATTGTTTCACGAAATTGGTCACTTGGTCCTTCATGGACGTAAGAACACATTTGTGGAAGGCGAAGGCTTTGAATGCACTAAAGAAGAAAAAGAAGCCAATAACTTTGCAGCTCTCACACTTATTCCCAAGGGCTTTCGAGAGAGCATGAAAGCTCATGCCACTGACTACAGAAGTATCTTAAAGTTCTCCAAGTCGATCGGCATTGCGCCCGGCATAGTGGTGGGGCAAATGCAGCATGAAGGGATACTAAAGTCAGGGCATATGAATAAGTTGAAGGTTCGATATTCCTGGTCTGCTATCTGATTAGCCTCTAAATCGCACGAACCTGCCTGGGGATTTTTGCCAGTTACATAGTGCGTCCTCGATAACCTGCATACCGACTCCTAGGATGGTGTCCATATGCCTTATCTTTTGCTCCAACACTACAGCAGATAAGTTAGCTTTGGTTGTACCGCCAAAGAGCAAGCGAGCCCCTTTGAGCGGGCCAGTTGCCTCCGCCATGTAGGTTGAATCTGCCACTATGGTGGAAATCCCCACCTTCCCAATCATGGTGAGGTAATCAAACTTTCCGGTTCGACCAAACCGCTTTACGACTCCCATGGATCTATAAAGCTTGCCGAACGCAGCTCTGGGATCACCACCAGATTGCGTTAGCGCGTTAGTGAACAGACCCGTATGGGAGCCGTGCTCCATTACCCAATTCACATAACTCTCAATGATCTCTCCTGTTGAGTTGCGCTTAGCCGGATCGAGAGACTCATATTTGCGATGATTCCCGAATTTTCGACCACCGCTCCTGAGCACTGCTTGATTGCGGGCAATCCATTCACTCATAGCCACGGGATTGGTGCTGACCAAGGGCCATGTCCAATTGTGCGAAGCGCCGAGAGCACCGTAAACATCTTTTGTTAACAGCCAGCCTGTTCGACTAGCCTTACCAAAATGCGTAGCCAAGAAAACCAACCAACTTGCCTCCTCTAAATCTCCGGCTTGTGCCTTCAAAACTGAAGCGCGGATGGGATCGAAGTAGTCGCTGCTGGGGTTAACACGATTGGGACTGATAGGCCTAGAGGCAATAGCTGCCACGTAGTCGACTCGCCGAATGCTCTCTACTAGCTGTTCCAGAAGCGCAGCTTTGTTTTCTACCGCTGCGGCCCCAGGAAGCAGTAAGCCACCTTTCACAACTTGATTGAGCTTCGCGTTCAATGACTGTTTGATGGTTTTTCTCGACTGTATCAATTTACGATCTCCTTGGCCTTTTTCGAGATCCATTCTTGAATGGATGTACGTACTGAAGAGGTCACGCCATAACTGCTTTGGATGTTGTGATTGTAGCCTAGTATGTGTACATCTCTTCCGATCTCGATATCCGCTATTTGCGAAATTTTTCCTTCATAGCTGAACCCACTAATATGTTTTCCGTTCTTTCGTGGTAAGCACCAAGCCTCCATGGGCTCTTTTTTGAACGAAACACCGCTAGCCCGTTCAAAATTATCCACCACGGTCTTTCCGTTCAACACCAGTATCTTTATGGGAGAATACTTTAACACCTGACCTAAAAAACTAGCGGATATGACAAGTAAAGATTCGCGCTGCCAAGTCTTTAAAAAGGCCCATTTCATTCCTGTTGCATAAGGTATAAGGTCTAAATGACAGGCATGAAACAGCGAACTGTAGAAGGAATCATTGGTTCCGCTTAAAAGCAGGTCCAAGGGTTTGAACCAAGCATCGTAAGGATTTCTGAAAAAATACTCTGTGCAAGAAGTATGTATGGACTGAAGCTGTGCGAGCGTTAGGTCATTCCAGCTATCTAATTGGAGAGACGCCAGCGTGTGAAACCGTCTAGCTGACTCTTCAAGTTCTATTCCTTCAGACGATACGAACTCCCTGTCACTGGGGTTCAAACCGACTGTTGCTATGGTTGCTTTGCAGGGGTCTCCAAAGTAAGGGATTGGGGCAGCCCATTTGATAACGTCCAACGTGTGCAAAAACTGTTCAGAGATGAGGGTGATCATTTTCTGTAAAATTGCCAGTTGGGCATCAGAAATTGCGTCGATACTATTGGAAGCCTGCAATTTACGCTCCATTTCCTTGAGATGACTTAATTTTTCGCACGGCTAGACTTCTGAGCTCATCATTCTTTATTGACCGCTCAATGCCTACCAATTGTGCAAAACTCTTGGACTTCACAAGATTGAAAACCTCAAGAAGAAGTGAGATATCTCTCCAATAATCATCAGAATGCACGTCGGAATTTATTTTATTTGATCGCCTCAGTTCTCTCTCATGCTTAAGCAACCGCAGGACATTACTAGTCTGATCACCAATGGGCATAGGAGGCATATAGACTTTTTCCTGCCACCCCTCATTCTGGAAGCGTTCAACTTTTTCTAAGTCATTTATGTAGAGATGTAAACTAGTCACATAATGCCCATACTCTCCAATGGGCATTCCTAATTTTCGTGCGACCAACTCTTGAAGCATTGTGAAAGCAAAAATATCGTGAGGAAGCCCCTTAAAAGCATCATTAGATCGCATTGATGTATAGAGACTGAGTTTGCCGTCTCTGACTAAAAACTGAAGCGTACAAGTGCATGGAACATCTTTGTGAGGTGCTTTCAGATCTGAACTGGAAAACAGCTGCACGACTGCTTTCCGGGTAGAGTTTCGCTCTTGTAGATCCTCGATAACTGCTGAAATTTGACCGTTAGCACCGAATAGCTTCGGTCCATACGCACCGAAGATCGTTTTGCCGTCATCTGAATACTTGTGGTAATCCTGAATGTAATATTGGATATGGTCCAACTGGTTCGAGCCAGAAAGATACCAGAGAAGCTCGCCCAAGCAGCTGAAGATCGTTCCTTTGCCTTCAGTACGGCTTAATCTCCCCAAAGGATTAGTTAACTTTAGCAACACACCAGATAACTCTTTGGTTTTGCCTTTGGTGGGATCAGCCTCTGTCCCATTATCAAGAATTTCTTTAAATACCTTCTTTAAAAGGTCATCAACAGTATCGCGTTCTATAAACACTAGCAGCTCCTGTTGGAAATTCGTGTTTAGAACAGAAGATTCAGCTGCGGTGCGGCAGTCGCCTTAAGCGTCTGATACTCCACCTTTAATTTTTTTGCGCACTCTATTATTTGCTTTCTAGTTCCTGGCACCGCTCCAAGCTGAATAGCTTTCGTGCGAACTGCCAATTTAATATCGTAGTGCGGATAGGATGCGGAGCTTTGAAACCACTTGCGCCGAAGACCTATTTGTGAGGCGAAGCTGTGAAGCTCATCTAATGTATCGGCGACTAAATGGCACCACTCGCTGCCTGCCCATTTCACTTTAACGTTATCAACGTAGATGGTCATGAATCGGGCATCCAGCAAGAGAACACGGTCATTTTTTTTGGAGGGGAGATGCGCATATTTCCGTCCGTGGCAAGAGGTAGCGGTTGGACTGTAGCATGGCCATGTAGTGGGCGGAATAGTCCAAAGGGTTAAAGCTTGAGCGCCAACCGAAACCCACACCGACGGCAAAAAATAGGGGGAAATGCAGTGAAAAGGTCTAAAAACTGAATCGCCCTGAATTATCTAGACTTTCGATTAACCGGTTTTGGCCAATAACCTCCGTGCATCACGGTAGGAATCCAACCTTGAAGGAGTCTTCAGGCTCAAATAGACATTAAATCCATTAGCAAATTTATTAGAGCCCGTCATCATCAAAAATTGGCTTTCGTACACCGTGATTGGATCACCGTTTGGCTAGTAAAACTCCCCGTGTATCCCCCCATGTATCCCTAAACTTTATTAGCTTAGTAATCTACATATAAATCAAAGGCCTGCGACATGAATTCAAATGACGCCGGTCCATATAGCAGTCTCGGGCTGTCTCAGACAGTCTACGAAACACTCCAACAAGCCCGCCCCGTGCGGGCTTTCTTGTTTCTGACGATCCGCGAATCCCCCCTCTCGCGCCTTTTAATCACACGCCTTAACCTCCTCATAAATACAACCCCAAGCTCAGCAACCCCCACCAGCCAAAATCCCCCCAGAAACAGTCTGGCATCCAACCAGAACCCTGACATACGATACCCCCCCTCACCCCCGGAGACTCACGGATGAGCACCACCGCCCCCCAATCGCTCTCCCTCTCATTGCGCTCTTACTCAGGTCAGGTCGAGCTTCACCAGCACGACTTCCATCAAATCGTGCTCCCTCAATCCGGGTCGATGGAGATTGAGGTCGACGGGCGAGGTGGCAAGGTCGATGCGAGTCAGGGGGTGGTGATTTCTGCTGGGGCCCGGCATACGTTCCTGGCCAATACCCATAACCGTTTCCTGGTGCTGGACGTCTCGACCGAGCGTGGCGAAGCGCAGAAGGGCACGGTTGCTTCCCTTGACCCACTCAACGACAAGCGCTTTTTTGCGGTCAGGCCCGATATACGACATTTACTCGATTACGCCAGCAGCAACGGGCCCCGGTTGGTCGGGTCGCTCGCGATGGCCGAGTCCTGGAGTCGGTTGTTGTTGTGTTCGTTATTGCAGCCCGAGGTTGCGCGGAGCGATCCCGGCCAGTTCATTCTTGCTCGTGCGTTGGCCTACATTGAGCAGCACCTGGGCACCGCCCTGACGGTGCATGATATTGCGCGTTATGCGGGCACGAGTGAGCGGCGTTTGTATGTGCTGTTTGGGCAGCACCTGAACACGACGCCGTTCTCGCATATCGCGAACTTGCGCCTGAATCTGGCCATTGACCTGCTGCGCCAAACGTCTTTGTCGATTATTGATATTGCGCATCGCGCCGGGTACGCCGACCAGAGTGCGTTAACCCATGCCCTGAAGAAAGCCCGCCATCTGACGCCGGCCGTGGTGCGTAAACAAGGGCGCGCCCCCTGAAAAAACAGCAGTCCCGAACAATTCTTCGGCGGGCCTGATCAATACTCGCTCTCTCGACCTTTCTATTGTTCCCGCTTGAGGATTATCCGCAGACGGGGCTTGCATGAGCACTTCCAACCCATCCATCACCCTTGCCAAGGGCGCCGCCAGTGCGACGCTGATCGGGGTGATTGCCGTGTTTTTGTGGGCGTGCCTGGCGCTTCTGACCACCTTGACCGCCGGGATCCCGGCCTTTCAGTTGCTGGCTTCGAGCTTCGCGGTCGCGTTCGTGGCCAGCCTGTGCGTGCTGGGGCTGCGTGGCGCTGCTGGGTTCAGCAGCTGGCGCCAGCCCTGGCCTGTGTGGGCCACGGGTTTTGCCGGGATCTTTGTCTATCACGCGTTGTATTTCTTTGCCCTGAAGGCCGCGCCTGCGGCTGAAGCCAGCCTGATTGCCTACCTGTGGCCGCTGCTGATCGTGCTGCTGTCGAGCCTTGCCACCGGCGAGTCGCTGCGCAAGCGCCAGCTGCTGGGCGCCTTGCTCGGCCTGGCGGGGACGGCCTTCATCATGCAGCTGCGGGCCCGGAGTGACAGTGCGTCGATGCCGGTGATCGGTTACGCCGCCGCCTTTGCGTGCGCCTGGGTCTGGGCGATGTATTCGGTGTTCAACCGGCAGTTCAGCCATGTTCCGAGCAGCATCATCGGGGGTATTTGCGGGCTGGTGGCAGTGGCCGGCGGGCTCTGTCACCTGGCTTTCGAAACCACGGTGCGGCCTGAGCCGGGCCAGTGGGCCGCAATCGTTGCCCTGGGGCTGGGCCCGGTGGGCCTGGCTTTTTTCGCCTGGGACCACGCGACCAAGCACGGAAACCTATCGATGCTGGGCGCCCTGTCTTACCTGGCGCCGCTGTTCTCCACGCTGCTGCTGATTGCCGTGGGGCAAAGCGATGCCAAGCCGATCTTGATGATTCCCGCGGTGTTGATCATTACGGGGGCGGTCATCGCCACTTCACGCTCACGCACGACCTCACGGTGATCTCGACGGGCCGAGTTTTTCAGTCGCGCCCATACGCCCCCCACTTCCTTTCTCTGTCTTGCTTGGGGAGTCGGGAGCGGGGCAAAGACTGCGGCGGTCAGCGTGCGCGTCAGACCCTGGCAGGCGACACGATAATCTTCACATTGTGTTCCTTGTTTTTAACCAGCTCCTCAAAGCCCTGCCCCACGATCTGCTCTAACTGAATGCGCCCCGTCACCAGTGGCGAGATGTCCAGCCGCCCATCCGCGATAAACGCGATCACGTCGGCGAACTCCCCGTTGTAGGCCAGCGCGCCGAGTACCTGTTTTTCCGTGGCCACCAGCTCGAAGAAGTTGAATTCACTGGGTTCTTCGAAGATGCCCACCAGTACGCACTTGCCGGCCTTGCGGATCAGGTCGATGGCGAGTTTGGCCGTGTGTTTGTTGCCGATGCATTCGAAACTGACGTCCGCGCCGAGCCCGCCGGTGAGGCGGCGGACCTCGGCCAGGGCGTCGCATTCATTCGGATCGAGCACATGGGTCGCGCCCACTTCCCGGGCCTTGGTCTTGCGCGCGCCGGACATTTCCAGCGCGATCACCTGCGCCGCGCCCGCCGCCTTGGCGCACATGATGGTGCACAGGCCGATGGTGCCGGCGCCGACCACCACGACGTTTTGCCCGAGCAGGCTTCCGGCTTTTTTCACCGCGTGCATGCCGACGGCCAGAGGCTCGATCAGCGCCCCGGCTTCAGCGGGGAAGTTCGCCGGTAGCTTGTACAGCAGGTTGGCGGGCACGTTGACCAGTTCGGCGAAGGCGCCGTTGTTCATCAGGCCGGTGAAGGCCAGGTTCTCGCAAATGTTGTAGAGCCCGTGGGTGCAGTAGTAGCAGGTGCCGCAATGCTGGCAGGCGTCGGCCGCCACCGGCTCGCCGACGCTGAAGCCCTGTACGCCGGCACCGAGTTCGACGATCTCGCCACAAAACTCATGACCGAGAATGCACTGGCCCTTGATCCCGGTCAGCGGGTGCGGGGCGTCGACCGGAATGAACACCGGGCCGGCCACGTACTCATGCAGATCGGAGCCGCAAATGCCGCACCATTGCACGCGGATCTGCACCCAACCGGCAGGCGGCGAAACGGGCAGCGGCACGTCTTCGACGCGGATGTCGTTACGACCGTGCCAGACAGCGGCACGCATGCTGCGTTGCGAGTTGCTCGAAAGGCTCATAGCGAAGTCTCCTTGAAACGGTTGGCACTGGCGCGCCGGGTGGGTTGCCAGTGGCCAGAGCAAGGCCGGTGCCAGCTGTGCAAAAACGCCTGGACGCCCCTCTCCTAGAGCCGCCGAATGCAAACCTCAGGGTGGCCGGCATTGAGGTCAAACGAGACGCGCCATGCCAGATCGCACACGGTAGCGACGAAACCGTGAGACGTTGCGTCTCACTTCAAGCGTTGATGCCAGGGGCGTGCCTGATCCACCTCAGTCGTCTTCAATAGGGGCGCTTCGCACCCCAGCGCGGGGCAAGCCCGCTCACCACAACAAGCCCGCTCATCACAGCAAGCCCGCTCACCACAAGTAGGGTGTTCGCCCTTAACTGACGAACCGGCGCCAACCAAGGGTGCTCAAGCGGCCCAAGCCACCTGTATGACGTTTTGTCAGCCGATCTGTATCTAACGCACGCCCTGCTCCCGCCCTACCATCAGGCGCATCCAACCTGCGCAACGACGCGCTCAACCTACAGGAGTTAACCCATGCCCGAACTGTCGAGCCTGCTGGCGTATGGTCTGATTTCCCTTGGCATGGTGCTGACGCCCGGCCCGAACATGATCTACCTGATTTCGCGCTCGATCTGCCAGGGGCCGCTGGCCGGATTGATTTCACTGGGCGGCGTGGCGCTGGGTTTCGTCGTGTATATGCTGTGCGCGGCGCTGGGGATTACCGCGTTGCTGATGGCGGTGCCGTATGCGTATGACGCACTCCGGCTCGGCGGTGCGCTTTACCTGTTGTACCTGGCCTGGCAAGCGGTCAAGCCCGGCGGGCGCTCGGCGTTTCATGTGCGCGACTTGCCCAGGGACGGCCCACGCAAGCTGTTCATGATGGGCTTTGTGACCAACCTGTTGAATCCGAAAGTCGCGGTGATGTATCTGTCATTGCTGCCCCAGTTCATCTCCCCCACTGGCCACGGCAGCGTGCTGACACAATCCATCGTTCTGGGTTTTACCCAGATCATGATCAGTGTGAGCGTGAATGCGCTGATCGCCATCATGGCCGGTTCCATCGCGGCCTTCCTGGCGGCCAAGCCGGTTTGGCAGCTGGTGCAGCGCTGGCTGATGGGGACGGTGCTGGCTGGCCTGGCGGTGCGCATGGTTTTTGATGCGCGGCGTTGAAGACGGGCCTTGAGGGCACTGTGGTGAGCGGGCTTGCCCCGCGTTGGGCTGTGCAGCAGCCCCAAAACCAGACGCTGTGCGCTATCGGGTATACCGCATTTGTCTTCATTGGGGGTGCTTCGCACCCCAGCGCGGGGCAAGCCCGCTCACCACAGATTACCAGTGGCCCATTCTTTCTTGGTCAGTGCTTGCGCAGCGCCTCCAGCCGTGCGGGCAGGTCTTCCTCGGGGAATCGCGCGTGCAAGGCCAGCAATTTTTCATCCGCGGCTTTGCTTTCACCCGCTTCACGCAAGCGCACGATCGACTGTAACTCTTGCTCCAGCGACGGCAACGCTGACGGTGCGCGCTTGCTGAGCCTGGCGCTCGATTCATCTGCCAGCGCACCTGCCATCTCAGCCTGAACCGGCGCACGTTCAGCCTTGGGCGCGGCGGCGATGCGCGCCATCGGCGCCGGTGCGGAGAACGCTTGCGGCGCCGGGCGGGCGGTTTCCTCGTGCAGGGCGGAGAAGGTCGCCGTGGAGATTTCGGGTTGCGGCACGGGCGAGCGCGTGACCACGCCGATCATCAGCGCCAAGCCGGCCACGGTGGCGAATGCCATTTGCCAGCGCGGGCGTTGGCAGGCGTGCAGCCAGCGTTGCCACAGGCTCGGTTGCGGTGCCGGGGCTTCGCGGCGGGCGGTGTTGAGGATGAAGGCGTCGAGGGACGCGGGCGGCTCGCCGCTGCTGTGTTGACGGTAATGCTGGATCAGCACGTCGTCGGTGTCGGGCGTGTGTCGGGAGTCGGTCATGCAAGTATCTCCTCGGCCAGCAGGCGGCGCAGTTTCTGCTGGGCGTAACGCAGGCGGCTTTTGACGGTTTCCAGCGGGGCTTGGGTGAGGGCGGCGATTTGCGGCACGTCGAGGTCGCCGTGCAGGCGCAGCAGGAAGACTTCGCGCTGGTCTTCGGGCAAGTCTTGCAGGGCGGCGTCGAGGCGCGCCTGGTCGCGGCTCAGGCTCAGCTGTTGCTCGGGGCCGGCGCTGTCGTCGGCCTGGGCGTGCAATTGCTCATCGTAGCTGTCGTGCAGCGGGTTGTGGATGCCGTGCTTGCGCCAGTGATCGATCAGGCGGTTGCGGGCGATCTGGAACAGCCATGTACGAAAACTCGCCCGGCCTTGTGGCTGGGTGTTGCTGCGGATCAGGCTGAGCCAGGTGTCCTGGTAGATTTCCTCGGCCAGTTCGGCCTTGTTGCTCAGGGACACGAGGAAGCGGTAGAGGCCTTGACGGTGCCGCGCGTACAAGGCTTCGAACGCGGCGGCGTCACCGGCGCGGTAACGGGCCAGCAGCGATTCGTCGCTGGGTGGGTCATCTGGAACAGCCATGCAGGGGGCGAACTCCTTTTATAAATTTAACGCTGTTCAAGTGTGGGAGGGGGCTTGCTCCCGATGGCGGTGTATCAGTAACAGATGTATTGACTGGCCCACTGCCATCGGGGGCAAGCCCCCTCCCACATTTGATCCGTGTCCTGTTCGAGATCAGGGTTTCAGGCTTTGGGCCAGTTCCACCAGTTGCACGAACTCGTTGCGCAGACCAAAGGGGTCATCGCCCCGGGCCGAGCGGGCCAGTGCGGCGGTGTCCTTCAAACTCATGCTGCCAGTGTAGCGGCCATCGCCCTTGAGCTGTTGGGCGAAGGCGGCCACCGCCGCCGAGAAGCGCAGATCGTCGCTGGTCTGGGTGGTTTCGTGGCGGATGGGCCGTTCGATCAAGCGGCTGTCACCGCCCGTGGCGGGCTTGTAGCGCACGCGCAGCATCGCCAGTTCATCGGATTGACCTTCGGCCGCAGGCGCAGTGGCGTAGCGCAATGGCTCCAACCAGCCCTTCTGGCCCTTCGGCACAATTTCATACAGCGCGGTCACGGTATGCCCTGCGCCGATCTCACCGGCATCGACTTTGTCGTTGTTGAAATCCTCACGCTTGAGGGCGCGATTTTCATAGCCCAGCAGCCGATACTCGCTGACCTGTGCCGGGTTGAATTCCACCTGCACTTTCACATCCCGCGCGACCACCGCCAGGGTTGAACTGAGCTGGTCCACCAGCACCTTGCGGGCTTCGCGCAGGTTGTCGATATAGGCGTAATTGCCATCGCCGGCATCCGCCAGTTGCTCCATCAGGTGCTCGTTGTAGTTATCCACACCGAAGCCGAGGGTGGTCAGGGACACCCCGCTTTTACGCTGCTCGACGGCCATTTGCTTGAGGCTGTCGAAGTCGCTGACGCCCACATTGAAGTCACCGTCGGTGGCCAGCAGGATGCGGTTGATGCCCTTGTCGATAAAGCCTTCGCGGGCCATCTGGTAGGCCAGTTCGATGCCGGATGCGCCTGCCGTGGAACCGCCGGCGGTGAGTTGATCGATGGCATTGCGGATCCTGGCCTTGTCGCGCCCCGATGTGGGCTTGAGCACTACGCGGGACTCACCGGCATACACCACCAATGAAACCCGGTCCTGATCACGCAATTGATCCACGAGCAATTTCAGGGTGCTTTGCACCAACGGCAAGCCTTCGCGGCGGTCCATGGAGCCGGACACATCCACCAGGAACACCAGGTTGGCCGGCGCCAGGTCCGCCACGGCGCGGTCGGACGCCTTGAGGCCGATGCGCAGCAATTGGGTATGCGGGTTCCACGGCGTGGCGGCGACTTCGGTGGTCACGCCAAACGGTGAGCCGTCGGTGGGCAAGGCGTAGTTGTAGGGGAAGTAGTTGACCATTTCCTCCAGTCGCACAGCGCCTTCGGGCGGCAGTCTGCCTTGGTTGAGGAAGCGTCTGACGTTGGCGTAGCTGCCTGTGTCGACATCCACACTGAAGGTGGACACCGGCGTCTCGGTCACGCGATGCACCGGGTTGTCCGGCAGGTTGGCGTATTGCTCGCGGGGTTCGCTGCGGTAGTCCATCGCCGCTGATTCCTGCATGCGCATTGGCGCGGGCATTGCCATGCGCTTGACCAACGCGCCCTGGACCGGCGCGCTTTGCAATTCGGCGACGGGCTCAGCCGGTTTGGCCAACTCAGGGGATGAGGACAGCCCACAACCGGCCAACGCCACCACCATGGTGACGGCAAAGCCTTGGGCGGCAGGACGCAGGAAGAGCAGAGGACGGGACATGGGCTGAACCTCGTGAATGAATGATCCGTTCACAAGGTCAGACGCAAGGTGCGGGGTGTTCGGGTTAACTCTTATTCAAATAACACAGACATTCAAATGTGGGAGGGGGCAAGCCCCCTCCCACATTTGAACCGAGGCGATGAACTCAGTCCGTGCCGTACTTCGGGTTGCGCGGGCCGTACAGGATCCCGGCGCGTTGGCCCGGCGACAGCAGGCGTGCACTGGTGATGCCGGCAATCGGGTGCGCCGCATCGGTGGAGCTGTTGATCACTTGCTTGACCGCCGCGGTGATCAGCATGCCCACCAGGCCGCCGCTGTTGTTGTTGCCTTCCTCGCTGGACGCCCGCGCCGAACCGGTCCACAGGGTGGTGCCGGTGCGCAGGTCCACCAGTTTGGCCGAGGCTGTCACGGCGGTGTCGCTGGAGATCAGCATGTACTTGGTGCCGTACTCGCTGACGGTGATGTACAGCGCCGCGTCCGCGCCGAAGATGTCATGCAGCTTGGCCGGTGGCACGCCCTGGATATCGTTGGCGGTGGTCAGGCCGTTCTGGCGGAAGGTTTCGTCCACCAGGGCAATCGGCAGCACGTAGTAGCCGGCTTCGGCCAGCGGGTAGGTCACTTGCGAGACCAGGCTGTACGAGGCCTGCACTTCCGGCGACTCGTTGATCGGCGGCAGTACCAGGATCGACTTGGGCCGCGCCTGCTTGTACGCGGTGTAGTCAATGGTCTTGGGCGCTGCGCAACCGCCGAGCAAAGCCAGGGCCAGCAAGGCGCCGGTGAGTTTCAACAGGCTCATTTGGTGGCCACTCCGGTCTTGGCGTTTTTCAACAGGAAGTCCATGTACGAAGCAGACTCTGGGAACAGCGCCTTCTCGGTGCGGAATTCCTGCACCATCTGGTCATCCTTGCCCATGCTCAGGTACAGCATGCCCAGGTGCGCGTGGTAACCCGGCGGCGCCTTGCGGCCGCTGGCGTTGATCTTTTGCAGATCACGCTCCAGCGCCTCGACCTGCGCTTCCTTGGGCTCGCCCTTGAAGTACTCGTAAACCTGCGGCTGGTAGCTTTCCCATTGATACAGGGGCTGGGGCGCCGTGTGGCACCCGGCGACCGCCGCGATTGCTGTCAGCATCAGCGCCAACTTCACTGCCTTGCTCATCCGTGTACTGCTCCTTGAGGTGCTGTTGATCAGTTGCGCGGGTTCCAGGCGCCGGCGTTGATGCCGTCGACCAGGCGGTTGATGGCTTCGCGCATGGCCAGGTCGAGGACCTTGCCATTGAGGGTGGAGTCGTAGCTGGCGGTGCCGCCGAAGCCGACCACTTCACGGTTGGACAGCGCGTACTCACCGGCGCCCTGGGTGGAATACACCACTTCGGAGGTGCTGATGTTGACGATGTTCAGTGCGACCTTGGCGTAGGCCACTTGGGTCTTGCCACGGCCGAGGATGCCGAACAGCTGGCGGTCGCCGGTCTCTTTGCGGCCGAACTCGGTCACGTCGCCGGTCACGACGTAGTCTGCGCCCTTGAGCTTCTGCGCGGTGCCCTTGATCGCGGCTTCCTGGGAGATTTCGCCCATGTTGTCGCGGTCCAGCACGCTGAAGCGGTTGGTCTGCTGCAGGTGGGTAATCAGGATGGTCTTGGCCTGGCCACCGAGGCGGTCGACGCCGTCGGAGAAGATGCCTCGCATGTAGCTGGAGCGGTTGTCGAACTTGCCCACGGCGATGGGCACGCGCACGCCGGAATAGGCCACGTTGGCGCTGGCGACTTGTTCCACCGGCATGGCGCGGTTGCTCTCCGTGGCGCAACCGGCCACGGTCAGCAGTGCTGCGGCGGTAAGGCCGGACAGCAGGATGTTGGACAGTGTTTTCAAGGAGTGCTCCTAAAATGGGGGAATCGGGTTATAGCAGCTGACGCTAGCAAGACGGAATATCGCGCAGGTCGTCGCGGGTGTAGTCGCTTAGCCCGCGAGTGAAATACCGCTCGACACTGGAAATGCCGCCAAGGCTCTTCCATTGCCGCGCCTGGCCTCGCCAGTTGCTGGGCTCCAGGCTGGGGCGATTCTGGGCGAAGTGCAGCACCTCGGCACCGAGCTGCTGGCGAGCTTTTTCATCCGACATGAGGTGCTTACTCTTGCCCTTCACCTCAACGTTGAAGGTGTCGAGCCAGTCAGTGGCAGCCTTGGGAATGGTGACCGGTGCCGGAGAGATGTAGTACTCCGGCTTGGAGGCGCAGCCCGACAGTAGGCAGACGCAGAGGAATACGGCAAACGCGCGCATGTCTGAATTCATCCCTGAAAAGTATCGTGCTTTAAACAATCGCGGCATTTTACGGAGTTGAGAGCGCTTCTCAAGGTGTTTCGTCGGTTGCCGTGCGGTGGCGCACATTCCCTCAAGTTATGCGGTTACGGGTCGAGACAGTAACTTGGCTTGCTCACTTATAGGGACATTGCGTGCTTAATACTCTGCTTCGGGCTACGGCCCTGATCGCTGCGCTGTCGATGACCGGCTGCGTTTCCTACACCGTTACCGGCCCCATCGCCGCCCCGCTCCACCCGGTCGCTGTCAGCAGCCCGCGCAGTGCGCAAATCGCCGACGTGACGGTGAGCGCCGCCGACGTCAACGAAGCCAACAAGGCCGCCATCAGCAGCTCCTTGACGGCCCAGATCACTCAGTACGTGCGCACCGGGGGTTACTTCAAGCAGGTCACCGAGTATCCGGTGCGCCTGGGCGAGCAGGACGTGACGCTCAGATTCAACATGACCGCCCTCAAGGGACATCGCGCGCCACACCCGGCGTACGTACCCGGCGCGCTGCTGACGCTGACCATCTGGATCTGGGTCAACGGCCCGATCTACGTGGACAGCTTCGAGGTGGCCGGCGACCTGGTGATCGTCGACCGCAACGGCAAGGAACTGGCCAAGGCCAAGGATTCGATCAAATTCGAACACAACGTCGGGCTTTACAGCGGCCAATACTGGGCACCGTCGATGGGCGGCCAACAGCTGACCAAACTGGTCGGGCAACTGCTCGACACCGCCACCGCCAACCTGGCCAAACCGTAATTTCAAGGAGTGATGCATGAAAGGATTGATCAAACACAGCCTGGTACTCGCCGCCGTCCTGCTGACTGGCTGCGTGTCTTACTCGCAGCACGAGTTGCCCGCCGTACAGACCTGGCCACCGACCGCCAACGCGCCGGCGCAAAAGCCCACGGCGTACGTGCACACCACCGCGCAGAACCACGTCAACGGCGGCCCTGGCAACGCTGCTGTCGGCGCCCCGGTGGCGCTGTGGGAAAAGGCCGTGGCCGATTCGTTTCGCCAGTCCAACCGTTTCTCGCGGGTGAGCACTGACAAGGTCGACTCGGATATCTACGTCGATGCCACGCTGCACAACAACGAACAGTTCAGCATGGCCTCGGCGATCATCACCGGCGCGACGTTCTTCATCATCCCGAGCACAGCGAAAAACACCTTCACCCTGGAGACAGTGTTCAAGGACAAGGATGGCAAGGAGCTGGGCCGCGTCAAAAAGAGCGAATCAGTGCGTACCTGGATGCACCTGGTACTGATCGTGGGCATCCCGTTCCAGGCAGACACGCGGGAAGTGGTCGAGGCGCTGACGCGCAGTACGCTGGATGAAGCGGTGCAGCGCAAGTTGCTGTAACCCCGCCCTCTGTAGGAGCGAGCTTGCTCGCGAAAAACCGGAGAACACCGCAGGCACTCAGCATGCCCGCGGTATCGCTGCCGGCCTCAGCTCACTTGATCAAGTCAGGTCGAGTGGTCTTGAGCATCGCTGCGCTCACCGCGCCCTGAACCGAGCAGGTGATCATACCATTGCTGGTCTTGGCCAGGTCACCGGGTGCGGGCTCGACCATCAAGATGCGTTCGGCCGTATCGGTGACCAGCTTGCCCGCGTTGTCATCGCCGCCTTCCGGCACCCAGGCTGATTGCTTGTGCGACCAGATCTGCGCACGCGCGTAGATACCGTTGGCTTTCTCCAACGCCGTACCCGGTACTTTACTCAGTTGTGCGTAAAGCGCGTCGGGCGCCTGCTCGGTGTAGAAACCCCAGTTGATGATGCGCGAACCCATCAGGTCCTGGTCTTCGGCGAAAAAGCCGGTCAAGGTCATACCGTCAAGCGTCAGTGGCGTGTCGAACATCCAGCGCTGGCCCATATCGGATTTTGTGCCGCCGCTGAGCATGATCTTGCCGTTCTCCAGCTTATGGGCAACACGCTCCTTGAGCCCTGGCTGGCTTACCACCGCCAGGGAGTTCTGGTCGCAGGCGAGAAAACTTTGCAGGGCAGGCGCCGCGGCGAAGCTGCTGGTGCAGGTCGCCAGCGCAGTGAGTGAGATAAACAGACGATGCAGTTTCATTGACAGCTTCCTTGGGTCCAAGTAATGGGTGGATGGGAGCGAGTTTGCTTCTGCAGTAACGGGATAAAACGGTTAACACGCATACAGGGCTTTGAGCATCATGCCGTTGGCATCAACTCACGGTGTTTATTGGATGCGATCAGTCGCAGGCTGAACGCCAACCCGTCCTGAGTTAAACCGGGCGGCCCGTCCAGGCCGCCCTGCTCAGGAATTGATAACAATCGTCTTGGCCAACATATCGCCCAAGCGACGACGCAGGCCGAACAGTACAAAAAGACCGTCCAACACACTGAACAGCAGCTTCGGAACATTGCGCAGGAACGACTGGAACAGCGTGCAGTTCGTGGGGTACGGGTAACCCACCACGGCCGTGCGGCACACCCGTTTGCCCAGGCTCTGGCCTTTGGGCAAGGCATCGCAAAACAGGTAGTACCCGAAGGCTGAAAACAGCAGCACATAGTGGAGGCCATCAAACAATGCCGGGCCTCCTGCAGAGCCCAGATAGAAATAGGCATAGTCCAGGTTTCGGTTCAAAAACAGCAGGGAAAGCACCACGGCCATATCGATGAAATAGCCGAGCAGGCGCTTGCCTGGGCTGGCGAGGTTCCAGGTACCGGCGGCCGATACTGATTCGCTCATACAATCATTTATCCAAAAGTCGAAGAGATGTCATCGAGGACGGCACACGTTGTACATGCCCGCTCGTGTCCATACGCGGTGGCTCTAACCTCACGGCGTTTGTGGCGGTTCTGAATGTGAACGGGCGCAGATTTGCTCCCACCCTTTCTCAATCGTGCCCGTGTACTTACCGCACGACGCGCCCTTTAGTTGAGCGTCCATAAAGTCCTGCTCCGGCCCGACCCACAGCAGGCCAACCAGATAGGCCACCCCCGCTGCAAGCACCAGCAACGCCGATGTCCGAGTCAGCATAAATCGCAGCATCGCGGCGGCGGTTCGAGACCGTTCAAACCCATACGCGAACAACAACCCGATGCCACCCCAGACGAAACCCGCCGCGGCCGTGCCCAACCAAGACGAATCACGATCGAGGTAGGCCCAGGCCAGGATGAACGCGATGGCGCTGACGCACATCAGCAGCAGGCACAGCCACTGGGCGATCCGACAGCCGGTACTCGAAAAGCTCATGGAAACGTCGTCCCGATACGCGCTCGTTCATTCGAGAACCAGATGCCGGTGACCTTGCCCACCACATCCTCAACCGCGACCTGCCCCATGAAGCGGCTGTCGTTGCTGACATCACGGTTGTCGCCCAACAGGTACACATGCCCCGGCGCTACCTGGAGTGGCGCCAACTCAAGGGAGTAGTCCTTTTTGACGCGCTCAGCCGGTGCGTGAAACAAACCCAGGTTCTCACCGTTGCGGATCACCTCGCCATGGACGATGGCCAGAGTGTCACCACCGATTCCCGCCACCCGTTTGACCGCCTCGGTGCCGTTCCAGCGATACACCACGATATCCCCCACTTTGGGCACGCCAGCCCGCAGGTCAGACATGATGTAGTCGCCAATCGACAACGTCGGCACCATCGACCCCGATGGAATGTAATAGTTTTTGAAGCCCAGCAACGGCACCCGAAAGACGTCGAGCGTCAGCACCAGGATCAGCACCACGCCGACGTAAAGAGCATGGAAGCGTTTACGCGGCACATTGGGCGGACCGCTGTAGCGACGGGCCAACACGGCGGACACGATGGCAGAGGTCAGTTTGACAATGATGACGAAAGCGAAGAATGCATACAGCCCAAGGGGCGTAGCGACCAACCCCAAGGCGCCCATCAGCGCGACCCCGCCGAGCAACAACGCTGCGACCCGGATACCCCACTGCGTGCGGCCTACATACACCAAACCCCAGCCGGGTATGAGGCAGGCCATCAGGAAGGCCTGGAGGGAGAATTTTGCGGGTTTCATTGATCGTCCTTAATAATGCAAATGCTGGCGCCGCGTATATTACTGCTGGGCTCGCCAATCCACATAACCTTTAATCACCGTTAACTGGCTAAGGATGAAGCTGGAAAAATCCTCATATAAAACTTCCGCATCATTCAATTCAGGATCAATTTCGACAATTGACCAATTATTCGCAGCATCGAATGCATAAAGGACACCGCTCCCGGTGCTGGCAAATACATACATATTACGATAAGCAACCACATCACATCCGGCGACAACTGAATACTTTGTTGGACCATCCTCGATGTAAAGTGCGCTATCCAGCTCACCAAATCCAAACTGTTCAAGGAATTCAAGATAGTCGAGTGGCACACCTACGCGGTCGAGAACCTCAACACCTCTCAAGACTAATTCACGGTTACTTATGCAGCTTCCATAATCACCTTCATACAATGCACTGGACACTATTTCTCTTATAAGAACGCCAACTTCCGACGCGCCTTTCATCGCCACTCCTTGCATCTGAACATTAACCCTTTTTAGATAGATAAACGTCTAACACGCCACCCGCTCCGACCTTATAGATATATTCGACTATGTATTCAACAGCCTGCTCACCTGCCTCGTTGACTGAGGCGGACATTCTTTCTTGCCGACCTGAAACCTTATAAGCCTGATGTGCAAAAAAGCCAATGACCAGAAGTATCAGAATCAAGCTGTCTTGCTCTAAGCTTTCCGTAATGAAATGATGCTCTCCCAAAGGACCATTTTGCATTTCATCCGAGTCTAAATAGTAGGCCAACTGCTCAGGGCTTAAACTTCTATCGGTTAACCATGACCAGCACAACTCAATAGCCTCACTACATTTAGTATAGGTAGCGGGAGCTGACGATAGATTATCTAAAGTTTGATCGAGAATCAAAAGAAAAATAGCCGCTCTTTTAACCCACATTTGCCCCTCTAAAACAGACAGACTTTCCGAGTAACTCATAGAACCCGATCCTTTTTAACTCAAACACAGAAAACAATTAAGCTCACTTCTATCAAACTACCTGACACTTCCACAAAATTGCGTAAGGCCCCTCATCATTCAACAACCCCAATGAGCGAAAATAATAGACCGCTAACGGACCTTCCAAACTCTTATGAACAAAAGCGCCATCAGACATCACACGATAAGAGGCATACTCTCGAATATTACCGGCAGTCTCCAACGCTCGCTTTATTTCAATATAGGTCGCCCCTGCCTCCTCTGGCATCAACTCAAAGGGCGGAGGGCAAACAGCCCCATCATCACTTTCGACGTCTCTGTAATAGGCTCGCTGAAATGCTGCGTCACTGGCCGCCCAGTAAAATGACAATACTTTCAGCTTATCCTGCCCATCCTCTTTAATCGCATCTGCCAAGCAGTACTGAGTGACCGAAATCTTGTACACTCCCTCATCGATGAGTAAAAGTCCTGCTTCGGGCACAGCAAGCGCATCACCCTTTTTAAGCTCGCGTAACAGTGCCCATTCAGTCATCACCAAACACTCCTGTTGCGATTTCCAATTATCTCGATGGGAACATACATGCGACGATTCGTCATACCGCCTCCGACACTCAGAGGAAAGAGGGACCTGACCCTGAGGAATTCCCACCGGATTGTCCCGCTCGAGATTGGCGGATATGGAGCTATTGGTGCGCGATGAAGTACACCGGCAAGCTCTGAGGCTAGAGTTGAAACACGTACTTCTTTTGCTCCTAGCCCCTCGCATCACCCAACCAAAAGTTTTTTTAATCGTTCTCCAGCAGTAGTTATCTCACTGGTGGACAGCGGTGTATAGCTAACAACAATCAGCACACCTCCGGCCAGTTCCGACGCCTCCTCAACGTGCCCCTTGAGACAGCTAATAATCTGTTGAGGACTTTTCCCAAATGCGCGAATGCACAATGCCTCATCAAAATAATTAACCGCATTTATACGAAAAACACCATCTCTCCCGTTAACATCTTTTTTTGTAGCATCGCATGCAGCTACTACTTCCGGCCAGTCGCGTCTAGTAACCGACCAATCATGCAGTGCAGCTCTATAGGCACCAAAAGCATGTACGTATGCAGGGAAAATCCTTTTCAACAAGTCGGAATAATCAACTTTAGCATTCGAAAACTCAACGAATAGAGAGTCATCAAATTGAGCATCATCTTCTAGATATTTCTCACTTCTAAGAGCATATGCAATTCGGCCTTTTATTCCCTTGGGAAGAAACTTATCTAAAGAAACAGCAACAACAAGCTCGCCTTCAATATCGGAAACTTCTACAGCACCGGCCAAGTCCCAGGGCTTGCCTAAGCAGGGCAACTTTTCCAGAAAATTTTGGTGCCGCTTTTCAATAGGCTCTGAAAATTTTGGCCTGTGACGAAATTCAAGCTTATGCGTAGTCATCAGGGTGCCCCTTCAGGCCTTCGAGTTTGCCTTCGACCACCAGCACTTGCAGGTGGCCGCTGGAAAGGTCCTGCTGCGGCAGGTAAGCACGGCTGGCGACGCGGCCCTGGGCAATGTAGCAATCGGTGATGACCTTGAGCAGTTCATTGAGCTGCGTAACGCCCAGGCATTGGCCGATATAGGGTTTAAGCAGGCGGTTACGGTCGGCAGCGGAGAGACTGTCGGCGCCCTTGAGTTCGATGTCCTGGATGGGGAAGCAGCGTGAGTCCGCAGGTTGTGCCGAGGCCTGTGGCTGATTGCTCTTGCCGGGCAGGCCCTGGAGCTCTTCCAGGCGCCGACGCTGCTCTTCGAGAAGCCGGTTCTGGCGGTCGCGGATAAGGTCCTGATCCCCCGGCGTAGGGGCGGCCAAGGCACTGTTGCCGCTCAAATAATCAAGCAGCAAAGTGCATAGCAAATACCGAGTCCGTGGCAATAAAAAAGACATGTTCGGTCCGTCGAAAATCAGGGGCCGCGAAACTAACATCGAACTAGCAGTAACCCAAGAAACAGAGTCAGTTGCATGTCCGCGCCAGCTATTCACGCAACACGTTGATTAATAACAATAAAAAATCATCAAAAAGATACACGACCTGAAACTGAAAATATTATTCCGACAGGCGGCAGCTGTTCTGATAGCGATTCGTCGGAGAACTTATAAGTTGCCATTACTTGGCCATCAAGTTCTTTCCGAGATAAGTTAGTACCGAAAAAAACAGATAAGTTCGCGGGAGTTTTGTGAATTGGATCCCAATAATCGGGATCGGCAGGGTAAGAGTCCCATGTGGGGGGCGGTGCGACGATTCGACTTGCTCCCGATAGGGGGGTGTCAGCCAAGTATTCATTAGCTGATCGACCGCAATCGGGGGCAAGCCCCCTCCCACATTGGATTGTGGTTTACACCACTAGCTGGCGTCTTTGTTCTGAGACGCGCCAGGCACGAGGGTCAAGCCTGGTTTTTCCACGTCGCGGGAGACGTGGGCTTTGACTTCCGACACGCCTCCGTCTTCGTCGTTGTGGATCACCAGCACACCAGGCCGGCGCAGTTGCTCCAGGTCGCCCTCGGCGAGGCTGAAGCTGTCGCTCAGGTTCTGGTCGGTGAGGGCCTTGGCCTCGGCGCGGCGTTGGGCGAACTTGCGCCCCTTGCGTTGCTGGTAGCGTGCCCAGGTGACCAGGATCACCGCGTTGAACAGTGCGATCCACAGGTAGATCTGCAAGGTATTGAGCGCCGCGAAAATCGGCGCCTCGATACGCGGGCCGCCGTGGGTTTCAAGCATCGAAGTGATCCCTCGCGCCAGCAGCCAGACCAGTCCGGCCCAGGCCATCAAGGTCAGGATCACGTCGATGATCCACATCACGGTACTTTGGCGAGTTCTGACCAGTTTCATGCTCACGCCTCCTCTTCAACAGGTTTGATACCGCGATCCGGGCTGACCCAGCGCGCGCGCTTCTGGTGCTGGTTGAACAGCACCTTGGGGAAACTGACCAGGGTGGTGAACAGGCTGACCAGCCAGAACACCATCGGGTACCACACGGTCCAGAACAGGGTTTTCCACAGGTCTTTCTCGTAGCGGCGGTCGATCAGGATGCTCACCGCGAACTGCACCAGGCACACCATCGCCAGCACCAGGCCGGTAAAGGCCGGCGGGACCAGGGAGTCCACCGTGATTGCCGGCGGCAGCACGATGAATTTGCCCAGGCCCCAGAAAATCACCGAGAGCAGGAAGGTGAAGGCCCAACCGGTGGACAGGCAGTATTCGAACAGCAGCGGCCACAGGTAGCGATGGCGCCATTGCCAGATGCCACGGATATTCTTGAACAGCACTTCGGCACCGCCCTGGGCCCAGCGCAGGCGCTGTTTCCACAGGCCGCCGACGGTCTCGGGCATCAGGATCCAGCACAGCGCGCGCGGCTCGTAGAAGATGCTCCAGTGATCGAGCTGCAGCTTCCAACTGACATCGATGTCCTCGGTGATCATGTCGGTGCTCCAGTAGTCGATGCGGTCCAGCGCCTTTTTACGGAACGCCACCACCACACCCGACACTGTGAAGATTCGCCCGAATACGCGCTGGGTGCGCTTGATCAAGCCGATGATCGAGGAGAACTCGCCCACCTGCACGCGGCCGATCAAGGTCGAGCGTGTGCGGATGCGTGGGTTGCCGGTGACGGCGCCCAGGCGCGGGTTGTCGAGCATCGGCGCGACCATGTAGGCCGCCGCGTTTTTATCCAGCAGCGCATCGCCGTCGATGCACACCAGGTATTCGCTGCGCGAGGCCACCGCACCCATGCGCAAGGCCACGGCCTTGCCCTGGTTCTGCGCCAGGTGCAGCACCCGCAGGCGCGGATGCTCCAGTGCCAGGGCATCGAGGACGGCGGCGGTGTTGTCCTTGGAGCCGTCGTTGACCGCGATCACTTCGATGTTCGGGTACAGCTGGCCCAGCGCCGCATGAATGGTGTCGGCGGCGTTATCGCCCTCGTTGTAGCAAGGGATGATGATCGAGATCAGCGGGTTGCCGGCCAGGGTCGGTGCCGGAGTGTCTTCCTCCCAGGGCCAGTGGCGCTCCCAATGCAGCCAGAAGTACAAGCCACCGGCGATCCACAGCGCCGACATGAACAGCGGGTAGAAAAACACGAAGTCCATCAGGAACTGCCCGGTGACCAGGAAGATCAGGCCCAGGGGCACGCCTAATACCAGTGCCAGCACGAATAACGCCAGGATTCTGTCGAACATGGTCAAGGATTCCATTGGTTGGAAAGGGCCGGACGCACAGTCTTCAGGTCCGGGGAATTTTCCAGGAAGTTGTCCGGGTAGTAGCCAAAACTCGTGACCCCCTGGCGCTTGAGCACACCCATCCATTCCGCCATCTGCACAGCGTCGATATCCGGCGCGGCCTTGGTGCGCCAGTCTTTGGCCTGCAGTTCGAATACCGTGCGTTCCATCGCGCCGGGACGCGCCTTGACCGTCGCCACCAGCTTCTCCAGCCAGGCATTGGAGGTCTTGTACTCCTGGCCTTCCATCAGCGGCATGGCCATCGGCGCGGTCCAGTCATAGGTCTGGAGGAAATCATCGAGGTTCTGGGCGAACCAGGCCTCGCTCGCCGGGTTGAGCATCGGCTCGGCGAAGATATTGCGCGCGGTCTGCACCTGCGGCCCACCGATGGCGTGGACCTTGGCGGTCAGCTCTTTGGTGAAGTCGATCAGGTAGCGGCTCTTGAAGCGCGTCCAGCGCTGCATCACCGCCGGGTCGGCGCGCAGGGCCTGGATGCTGCCCGGCAGGCCGTTGGCGGCATAGGCCTTGAGCGCGGCGGGGCTGGCGTCTTCGAAGTCCGAGAGCACTGCGTCGTCGTGGTACAGCACGCCGTCGATGGCATTGTTGCGCGCCAGGTCTTCATAGATCTCGCCAATGATCCTGCGCACCTGCGGGTCGAACGGCGACAGGCGTTTGTATTGGTCAGGGTCGGTGGCGACCTGGCCGGTTTGCGGGTCCCAGCGCGTCACGCGGGGCAGCTTGGGATCGAGGGCAAAACTCAACACCGGCATCCACGCATACACGGCGGCATGGGCACGGGTGTGCAACTGCCAGGAGACGCGGTTGAACAGGTCGGCACGCACCGGCAAGTGACGGTTGGGGAAGTACAGTTCGTGCACCAGGCCATCACCCTTGGGGTCGGCGAAGGCTTGCAGGAACACCGTACCGGCGCCCATGTCCACCACGCGCTGTACCAGTTGGTCGAGGTTGCGCGCCTGCTGGGCCGGGTCCGGGTCGTAGACGTTGTCCAGGTCCACATGCAGCACCCGCAGCGGTGCCGGGGTTTGCACGGCGACGATGCTGTTGGCGAAATGTTCGCCGTCCGGGTCGGAGGCCACCAGGAAGCGGGGGCTGTTCATCAGGTCACTGGAGCTGTCGAGGCCGTCTTCCAGGGTCAGGGCCATCTGGTAGCCCTGCTCGCTGACGATCGCCAGCGAGGTGCCCTTGGCGGCGCCGTACGGCCACACCCATACCCGTGGTTTCTTGCCGGTCACGGTTTGGATCTTGTTGGAGATCGCCGAGACATCCGCCCGCATCCGCGCCTGGAACTGGGCCTGGCTTTCATAGCGGCCCGTGGCCGGGTCATAGCGCAGCGAGGTCGCCGCCGGCTCGAGATTGCCCTGGGGGTTGGCGAGGATCCCGGTGTGGCTGGCATCGGTGTGCGCGGCGATTTCCACCAGGCCGGACTGGGACACTTCGCGGATCTGCTGCCAGGTGAGGAACTCGCCGCGCGGCCGTGGCGAGCCGGCGAAGTCCACCGGTTTGTTCATCGGCGTGTCGATCCAGTAGCCCACCGGCGCCAGCAAGGCCGGCCAGCGATAGGCGCGCAGGATCGGCATCACGCGGGTATAGAAACTCGAATAGCCGTCATCGAAGCTGAGCATGATGGCTTTGGGCGGCAACGCGGGGCCGCCACTGCGGGCAGCCAGGATCTGGTCAACGCTGACCGCCTGGTAGCCGTTCTCCCGCAGCCAGGCCAACTGTTCGATCAATCGCTCGGTGCGTACCGCCACCACGGCCTGGTCAGGGTCACGGTCCGACACGTCATGGTAGGCAATGCCCAGGAAATGGTTTTTCGGCCACGCCGTCTCGTTGGCCGGTGTCGGCCGCTCGGCGGGTGGAGTGAAAGGCGCGGGTTGCTGGGCGCAGGCACTGGCCAGCAATACGCCCAGAACCAACAAGCAACGGCTGAGGAAGGTCATGGTCAGGCTCTTTTAGAAACGGTAAGTGAGGTCGACGAGCAGACGCAGATCGCGTTCGCGATCCCCGTCATAAGGTCGGCTGATCAGGCTCAGGTTGGCGCCGGCGTCCAGCACGTCATTCCAGCGAAAGCGTTGGCCGTAGCCCACCAGACCGATGCCACCGGTGGAATAATCCCGCTGGCTATAGGTACCCGCACCGACCTGGAACTGCTGACTCCACTGGGTCTCGTAGCGGTGATAGAGCACATGGTTGATGTTGAGGACGGGCAGCACGGTGAAATCCGACTTCGGGTTGAAGTACACCGTGTCTTCCTTGCTGTTGCGGCTGGCGCCGACTTCCAGGCCCAGGTCCACTTGCACCTTCGGTGAGCTGTAGAGGCCTTCGCGGCCGCTGAGCAAGGCTTCGAAGCGGTCGTTGCCATCACTGAAATGGGAGGGGCTGAGGGTCAGTTTCCACTCGCGGCTTTCGTTGGCGCGCCAGCGGATAAAGCCGCTGCCACCGTTGGCCGTGACACCGTCATTCAACGCCCGCAGCGGCGTGGTGCTCAGGAGGTAGCCCAGGCTGCCGCCGTATTGCCAGTTGTCGTTGATGTCACGGGCAATCGACACCGCGGCGCCTTGTTTGGAGCCATCGCCGTAGGAGTGGTTGGACACCTCGGCTTCAATGGTCATGTCGCGGGTACGCCGCTCCACGCCCACGACCTGCCAGCGATGCTGGCCCGTGCCTTCGCTGAAATCGGCCTTGGCGTACCCGGCGCCGGCGAATACACGCCAGTCTTCGTCGATGGGCGGCGTGTAGATCCGACTCTCAATGCCCCAATCGCGGCTACCCGCGACGGCACCCGCGTCACTGTCATTGCCGCCGCCAAAGCTTTTGCCGGTGTACGCCTCGACGCGCAGTTCGGCCATGTCATGCACGTCGCGCAGGCGGCTCAAGCGCTGCACCTGGCGATTGTCCGGGTTGCGGGCGAGCACATCATCGGTGAGCACGTCGAGCTGGCGCCACTCCTGCAGGTCCATGGCGGTGTAGGCCTGGCTCACTTCCAGGCCGATATCCCGTGGGGCCTGGGCTTCGGTTTCCTTCAGAATGCCTTCGGCACGCCGTGGCAGTTCGCGGGCGCGGTACATGTCAGCCTGGGCCAGGCGCAGGCCAACGTTGCCCGGGGCTTTCGCCACCAGCGCTTCGAGGCCGGCTTCGCTGCCCGGCAGGTCGCCGCCGTAGACGCCGGCCTGGGCCGACAGTTGCTGGGCGTCCATCCACGCATCGTTGGGGTTGCCGATGGGCAAGCCCTTGAGCTCGACCCGCGGGTTCTGGCTGTTGGCGAGGCTCTTGGCGACCTCGTTGGCGTCCTCGGCTTTATCGCTTTCCTGCAAGGCGTAGAACAGCGCAGTGGTGTCTTCGACCCGATCATCGGGCTCGGCGTCGGGGGCGCTCAGGGCCTGGCGATACAGCGGCTCGGCTTTTTCCGGCTGGCGCTGGTCCAGGTAGGCCGCAGCCACCCAACGCACGGCGTAGGTCGGCAGTTGCACGCCTTCGGCCTTAAGCGTCTCGTATTCGCGGATCACCTCGGCGGTACGCGCCCGCGCCTTGAGTGCACCGAGGCGGTCGATGCGCCAGCGCACCACATCGTCATGGGCGCTGGCGTCCGGGGTCCAGCGGGCGAGCAGTTTGTCGTAATCCGCCAGGGCGCGGTCGGCAATCACGTAGCGTTCTTTTTCGCTGCGTGTGGCGAACTCGGCCATGCGCACACGCTCGGCAGCGAGGTCGCCTTCCAGGCGGCGCTGGGTCACCGGGTCCAGCAGGCCAGGACGCTGGGCCGACAGGCGCAACGCGGCTTCCGGCAGGCGGGCCTTTTGCAGGGCGACGATGTATTCGCGGGCGACGTCAGGCTTGTCGCCGGCGCGGATAAACGCCTGGTCGAACTCGAACAGCGCGTCGTAGTTCAAGCCGGCGCGGGTCAGTGCATAGCCCAGGGCCATGCGACGGTTGGGGTCATCGGGCTTGGCGGCGACCAATGCGCGGGTACGTTGTACCGCTTCGTCCGCCTTGCCGCCGTCGGCCTGGGTCAGGGCCAGGCCCAGTTGCAGGTCAACGTTATTCGGCTCACGCAGCAACGCCTGGCGATAGACGGCCTCAGCCTGGGCCCATTGCTTCTGGTTGCGATAGGTCCGCGCGACGGTGGCGAGCGCCTGGGTGCTGAGGTTGCGATGTTTACCCTGGGCCTCGTACACCTTCAGCACTTCGGCGTCCTGGCCGGCCCAGCCGGCGATCACCACATGATCGCTGACCTGGCCTGGCGTCTGGCGCTCGGCGGACAGTTGGCGCAATTGAGTCAGGGCCGGGGTGAAGTTGCCGTTGCGCGCCTGAATGATCAGCGCGTCATAGGCCGGATCGGCCATGGCGAAGGCGGGGATCAGTAATTGGCTGCATAAGGCGGCCCCGACGAGCAGTCGCAACCGGCCTGATGCACTGAGTGGTGGGTTTCGCAACATATCGTGAGCTTCCTTACACACGGAAAGCTGTAACGATAGGTGGTCCTGAGCGAATTGCCGCAGGGTGCCGGCGTCCAATGACCCGGCCTAGCTTTCCTGTGTGAACTATCTCTCAGGAAAGTAGGGAAAAGACCAATCCGGAACAATTGTTCAGAATTGCGCGGCCCGCCTGAAATGTGAATGTGGGAGCGGACTTGCCTGCGATAACGGGGTGCCAGTCAGTACGTGCGTCGACTGTTTGACCCTTATCGCGGGCACTTGCGCTCCCACATTATTTATTTCCGGGCGATGGCGAACGCTTTACTGGGCGCCGCTGACCGCGCCGAACTTGGCCATCACAAACCCAATGAACTGCTCGACGGTCATCTTCTGACCGTTGAAGGTCACTTCATTGTTGGCGTAGTGCAACTTGGACACCACATCGCTGCCGACCAGGGTCGCCAACTGAGTACCGACCGCCATGCCGCTGACCATCTCGGCGGCCATCTGGGACTGCTGCTCGATGGCTTTCGGGTCGGTCACGCCACCGAGTTGCGCCTGCAGGGCAGCCACGTCACCGATCATCGGCTTGGACAGGGTCAGGTTGGCATCCAGCAATGCAATCATCTGCTTGCCCAGTTCAACCGGCGGCAACTCCATGGAGGCCGGCTTGGCCAGGTCCACCAGCAGGTTGAACTTGCTTTCGCCATGGGTGGTTTTCAGCGACAGGTTTTCCACGGCGATCTGCGGCTTGGCGGCCAATACCTGGTTGACGTTAGCTTCAGCCAGGGCCTGCTCGGCTTCGGTCAGTTGCAGCTCAGGCGTGGGCTGGCCCGCTGCGGCAGCGGCTTGCACCGGCTGCATCTTGTCCTGGTACAGCTTGGTCAACACCAGCATGGCCGGGATGTCGACGTTCTTCATGCTCAGGGCCATGGCCGCCGAACCCACGGGTTTGCCCTGGTAACCGATCTCGTCGATCTTGTAGTCGACACGGCCGGCCAGGTTGTTGTCCTTGGTTTCGCTGGAGTCTTTCTGCTCGAAGCCTTTGACCGTCAGCACGGATTTCTGCGGGCCGAAGGTGAATGTGCTGTCGGTCAGCTCAACGGTGTTTTGCCCGGTGTAGAAGCCAAAGGTGGATTTTTCCAGGTTGCTGGCGATGGTCAGGCCAGCCAGTTCGGCCTCGAAGGCGTCGCCCTTGGCATCGACCGCTGCGATCTTGAGGCTGTTCATGAAGCCGTCGGCCTTGACCTTCTGGCCTTCGGCGGTGCCGTCGAAATTCAGGTTGGCGCCGGAGAAGTTCACCGAAGACGTGTCGTCCTTGAACGTCAAGGGCAGCAATTCGATGTTGCCGTTGACCGAGCGGCTGTAGCCGATATTGGCCACGCCCTTGAGCGGCGACACGTCTTTGGCGGCGGCGAACCACTTCTCGGTGGTGGGGTTCTTTTCCAGTTCGTAGTGACTGGTGGCCATGACCGGCAGCCATTTGAGCGTCACCAGGCGCGAGAACGGCAGCGGGCCGTGTTCGATATGGTCGACGAAGAGCAATTCCGGATTAGGGTTTTCTTCGCCGAACACCGAGCCTTGGCCCTTCAGGCGGTAGTGCGCGGTGCTGCTGAACACGCCACGCTCCAGGGACACCAGCTCCAGGGCCACGGTGCCATCGACGCCGGCCATGGAGGTCTGCAGTTCCTTGTTGGCGTTCTGGATCGCGGTTTGCAGCACCGGTTCCAGTTGTTTACCGGTGTACCAGGCGCCGCCTGCACTGACGACGCCTACGGCGACAACTAAACCCAAAAGAACGACTGCTGGCTTATTCATGAAGTGACCTGATCAAATCCTGTGAGAAGTGGGCTGTCTTCCTTGAACCCCGTAAGGGTTGGCTCAAGCCCGCCGAAAACGGGGGAAGATTAGCACTGGCGGCCGCAAACGGCCCAGCTTTCTCAGAGGGGTCAGGCGTGCAGTTGGTTCACGAATACTCCAACTCGATCTCGTCGAGCTGGTGGTCAAAACTCTTCAGGCGCGCCGTCCAGGTGTACACCAGCACCTCAAACTCGCGGTGTATCACCGCATTGCCGGGCGTGTCGGACTTGGGGTCGCAGAAGTCCAGCTGGTAGCGCTCCCGGGCCATCTGCGTGGCGACGTCGGACAATTCCCGCGCGTTATTCAGCCAATGCCGGCCATCGGCGACCTGCCGATCGAGGGCCACGCACTGTTTTTTCAGGACTTCGAGGCTTTTTTCCAGGGGCGTGCCGGTAAGGTCGCCCATGACTTCCTGGAAGGTGCGCCCCGGCTGCCAATAGCTGCCCCAGAAATAGCGGTCGAACACGGTTTCGACCCGACGCAGGGCGACCTTGGTGTCCCAGATCGCGACGCGGGTCTTGCCTTGTTCGAGGAGTTTTTTCTTCACGCGCTGGTTCTGGTAGGACGCCCAGGCCACCACGCCGATGGACAGGGAGCCGATCACCAGGCAGGCGCTGTCGAGGAACACCATGGCCTTGTCGAGTTGATGGGCGAGCATGACGCCGTAGAAATACGCGGCCGATAACAACACCAGTGCGAAGAGCACGCACCAGAAAGCGGGAGCATAAGGGTTTTTCATTATTGGAATCCCCATGAGCAAACGCGAGCAGTGTCAGGCGAGTCGTCACGGCGACCCGCCTGTCCAAGCATAGCTATTCGCTCAGGGTTTGCCGGGCTGTGACGCTTGCGTTCGTCCGCTTTCCCAGCCGCCGCCCAGGGCCAGGAACAGATCGATCTGGCTCATGGCAACCTGGGTATTCGCCGCCGCCAGTTGCGCGCGCATCGCGGTGTAGGTGCGGGTGGCTTGCAGGTCGGCGAGGAACGATTCGCGGCCGGCCTGGAAGAAGCGGTGGGTCTGGTCTGCCGCCTCTTGGGCCGATTGCTCGGCGTCCGCCAGCGCTGCGCGCCGTTGCAGCACGGCGGTGTATTGCGCCAGGCCGGTCTGGGTTTCGCGGATGGCGTTGAGGACCACCCCGTCGAAATGCGCCAGGGCACCCTGGGTCGCGGCTTCGGCCTCGTGGATGCGCGCACGGGCGCCGTTGGTCGGCACCGTCCAACTGATCATCGGGCCGAAGCCCCAGCGGTTGGTCGCGGGCTGGCCGAGGTTGTCGAGCAGGCCCACGGTGCCCACCGTGGCGCCGATGGCGATGTCCGGGTACAAGGCGCCGGTGGCCACGCCGATACGCGCGGTGGCGGCGGCCAGTTGGCGCTCGGCCTGGCGCACGTCGGGGCGACGTTTCAGCAGCGCCGCACCATCGCCCACCGGCAACAGCTGGGCGATGTGCGGCAGCTCGGCGCAGGTGCCGGTGCCCGCCGGCAGTTGGTCCACTGGCTTGGCCAGCAGCATCGACAGGCGAAACAGCCCGGCCTGGCGCGCCGCTTCGTAGCGCGGCATGTCGGCGCGCAAGGATTTGTACTGGGTTTGCGAGCGGGTGACCTGGGTTTCATCGCCACGGCCCGCGTCACGCAGGCGTTGGGTCAGTTTGGTGCTCTGGGCTTGCAGGTCGAGGGATTCGTTGGCAATCGCCAGTTCTTCGTTGGCCGCGCAGACCTGGGTGTAGGAGCGCACCACATCGGCCACCAGGGTGATGCGCGCGGTATCGGCGGCAGCCTGGGCCGCATCGGCGCTGGCCTGGGCGCTTTCGATGCCACGTTGCAAGGTGCCGAACAGGTCGAATTGATACGAGGTGGTAAGGCCGACGCTGCCGATGTTATCCACCGGCACTTTGTCCGCCTGCAAAAACGCTTCGCCGGATTCCTGCAGGCGCTGCACTTCGGCCTTGGCGCCGGCACTCCAGCCGCCGACGGATTCAGCCTGTTGGGTCTGATAACGGGCGCGCTGCAGGTTGGCTGCGGCCACCCGCAGGTCGGTGTTGGAGGCCATGGCCTGGCGTACCAGCTCGTCCAGGCGCGGGTCTTTGTACAGCTTCCACCAGTCGGCCGGCACCGGCGCCGACACCACGTCGCTGCCCTTGCCCGCCAGTTGCCCTTGCAGGTCAGCGCGGTTGACGGCAGACGTTTGCGGCAACTGGTAATCCGGCCCCACCACTTGGCAGGCCGACAGTAACAACCCCAGCGCAGCGGTTGCCCACAGCGGCTTCATGGCTTGGCTCCCTCATTGGGTTTGTCGCCAATGATCGATACCGTGGCCGTACGCCCGGCGATCATGCGGAAGTCCGCCGGGACATCGTCAAAGGCAATACGCACCGGAATCCGCTGGGCCAGGCGCACCCAGCTGAACGCCGGGTTGACGTTGGGCAGCAGGTTCGAGCCGCTGCTGCGGTCGCGGTCTTCGATACCGGCGACGATGCTCTGCACATGCCCGTGCAGGCGGGCGTTGTCGCCGATCACACGGATGTCGACGCCCATGCCGACGTGGATGCCGTCGAGCTTGGTCTCTTCGAAGTAGCCGTCGATATGGAAGGAATTGCTGTCCACCACCGACAGCACCGGCCGCCCGGCGGTGACGAACTCCTGGGTACGCGGTGCGCGGTCGTTGACGTAGCCGTCCACCGGGCTGCGGATTACCGAGCGGTCGAGGTTGAGTTGGGCCGAGTCCACCGTCACTTGCGCTTCGGCCAGGGCCGATTGGGCGCGGGCAACACGGGACTGGCTTTCTTCCAGCTGCTCGCTGGGCACCAGGTTGCCGAGGCCACGGTTACGCTTGTACTCGCGACTTGCCTGGGCCAGGGTTTCCTGGCGGTCGGCCACGGCGGCCTGGGCCTGACGCAGGGCCAGCTTGAAGCGGTCCTGGTCGACGGCAAACAGTACCTGGCCCTTGGTCACCAGCTGGTTGTCGTGCACATCGACGCGCTGGATCAGCCCGGACACGTCCGGCGCGATCTGCACGATGTCGGCACGGATGTGACCGTCACGGGTCCAGGGCGCAAACATGTAGTACATGACCATGCGCCACACAACGACGACCGCGAAGCTCACGATCAACAACGTCAGGACTACACGGCCGATGGTCAAAAAAGGTTTTTTCATGTCATCAGGTATCGACTGAGTGAGTCCACCGCGCCCAGCAACAGCGCGTAGAGCCCCACATTGAACAATGCCCGGTGCCAGACCAGGCGATAGAAGTGGACGCGGGTCAACAGCCCGTGCACCACCAGAAATAACACGTACGTAATGCCCATCAGCACCAGCAGCGTGGGCAGGAACACCCCGCTGATATCCAGATCACCGATCATAAAGGCGCTCCATCGGGTAGCGGCGCTTCCATCTCAGTGCCGCCAATGAATTCCACACCCGGCAGCAGTGCCAGGCGCAGGCCGGCCAGCGCGTGCAGCAGGTGCAGGCGGGTATCGTCTTCGTCTTGCAGGCCCTGGCCGTTGAGGGCGCGGCGCGTGCGGTCGAGGGTCATCAGCAGACCGCTGGGCGCGGGCAAGCGTTCACCCGCCTTGAGGCAGGCCTTGAAGTAACCGCCCACACCTTCCACCACCTGGTTGAGCAGCACCCGCGGCACGCCGAGGATGCGCGGCGAATAGGCCAGCAGGTCGAGCAGGTTGAGCGCCACGCGCAGGTCGCGCAGGGCGATGCCGGTGTCCTGGCCGATCATCGCCAGGCGCGGCAGGTGCTGCATCAGGCGGTCGAGCATCTGTGCGGCGAGGTGCCGGTGTTCGTTCAGGGTGGCGGGCTCGGTCAGGCCGACGATGTCACGCCAGCTGAAACGGGTCAGGCGCTTGGCCGCCAGTTCGGCGCCGAAGGGCCGGGCGATCAACGTCCACACAAAGGCGAACAGCAGGCCCACGGGCCCGGCCAGGTTGACGTTGGCGAAGTTGAGGAAGTCCGCGTCGTAGGCGCCCTGGATGCTGATGAACGACGAGGTGTTCACCAGCGTCAGCAGCATGCCCAGGTAAAAACGCGGCTGCACGGTCAGCGTGCCGATGCAGATGAACGGCACCGCGAACGCCAGTACCAGCATCGGGAAATCGTGCAGGTTGGGCAGGACCAGGAACAGGTAGAGGCTGGCGAACAGCACCGACATGGCGGTCCAGAAAAAGAACCGATAGATCTGCGGCGCCGGGTCGTCCATAGAAGCGAAAAAACTGCAGGCCACGGCTGCCAGGATCACCGCGCTGCCGCCGTCGGTCCAGCCCAGCAGGATCCACAGCACCGACGCGACGATGATCGCGGTGACGGTGGAAAACGCCGAGTAGAGCATCAGGCCATGGTCGAGGAACGGCGTGAGCCGGCCCAGGCGCCAGTGACGGTACACGGCACGCCAGGTGTCCTGGCTTTCGCACTGGATGGCGACTTGCAGGCTGCGACAGTCCTGCCACAGGTCGATCCACTCGCCCAGGCGGTAGAGGGCATTGGAGAACAGCAGCGTGTGGCGCTCGTCCAGCACTTCGCCGTGGGGTTGCAGGGCGTCGACCTGGTCACGCAGGGCACGCCAGCGTTCCAGCGGTGCGCTTTCGGTGGTGTTTTCCAGCCACTGCCGGGTAGCTTCCAGCAGCGGCGTCAGTTGCTCGAGAAACTGCGGCGCACGCTGTTCGACGGCATACAGCGCATCGTCGAGCTCCTCCACCAACGGCAGCAGGTGGATCATGCGCCCGCGCAACTCCTTGGTATTGCGCACCGTCTGCGGCCGCGCGCCTTCGTGGGGCAACTGGCCGATCATCAATTCCAGGGTATTGAAGGTGGCGACCATGCCGCCGCGCAGGGCGCTGACTTCTTCCGGCTGCACATTGCGAGAAAGAAAACGCTGGCTGTAGACCTGGGCGTCGCCAAACCACTTGGCCACCGCGCCATCGAACACCGGCATCAGCCGCCGCGGCCAGAACATCGCGCCCACCACCGCCGCGACCGCAATGCCGAGGAAGATTTCCTCGGTCCGCGCCTCGGCCACATCCCACACCGCCAGCGGGTTATCCACCACCGGCAGGGCGATCAGCGGCAAGGTGTAGCCGGCCAGCATCAAGGCATAGTTGTTGGCGGTGCGCAGGTGCATGGAGAGGAACAGCAAGGTGCCCGTCCACAGTGCGATCACCACCACCAGGATGTACGGCGACTGCACGAACATCGGCACAAAAAACACCGCCGCCGCCGCCCCCATCAAGGTGCCGATGGCGCGGTACAACGCCTTGGAACTGGTAGGCCCGACAAACGGGCTGGAGACGATATACACCGTGGCCATCGCCCAGTACGGACGCGGCATTTGCATCAGCATGGCGATGTACAACGCGATCATCGACGCGGCGAAGGTACGAACCCCATAGAACCAGTCACGGGCGGGCGGAAAGCCGGTAAAAAATCCGTTCAAAGCGTCGCCGCCTCAAAGGCCCGCAGTACGCGCAGCGCGGCTTCCATGTCGGCGGTCGGAAGGTCCGCCAGCACTTCGCGGCGCAGGCGCACCAGTTGCACCTCCACCGCCTGCACCAACTCGCGACCACGCTCGGTGAGGCTCAGGGCCTTGGCGCGGCGGTCGTGGATGTCTTCGGTACGGCACACATAGCCGTCATGGCACAGCCGGTCGAGCAGACGCACCAGGGACGGGCTTTCCATCCCCGACGCTTGGGCCACTTTGACCTGATGCACCCCGTCGCCCAGGCGGCCGATCATCAACAGCGGCACGGCGCAGGCTTCGGAGATGCCATAGCTGACCAGCGTGCTCTGGCAGATTTTGCGCCAGTTACGGGCGCCCACCACCATGCTGCTGCTGAGGTTCATCTGAAGTTGTTCGAGGGATTGAGGCACTGGATAGTTCGCATACAGTTAGTTTGCTAACTATCAATATGGCCGAGGGATCGAATTGCGTCAAGTTTTGAAACAATTTAGCGGATGGGTGGAGCGATATCAGTGGCGACACCGCAGGACGAATGCTGGAGGGGGCTTATTCCCGACAGTGGAGTGTCAATGAACTGATTCATTAGCTGATCCACCGCCATCGGGGGCAAGCCCCCTCCCACATTTGGATCGGTGTCGGCTTCAGGGTTGCTGTGCGGCCTGGCCATCCGCGACCTCAGAAAAAATCACTCAGGCGATCAAAACCCAGATTTTTTTACTGCTCACCATTTTTTTTTACAAAAACACAATTTTCAAAAGATTTTTTTACACCCCTCGCCCACCCCGCAACATCAGATTCAACTCATCCACCACTTCCGCCCAATCCGCATCGTCCAAAATTTCCTCGCGCAAAAACGCTTTCTGGCTGTCGGTCCAAAAAAACGCATCTGCCAATTTCAGCTCCGGCTTGAGTGGCGAATGGGTGGTCACAAACTGATCAATACTGACCGGATCATCCGGCAGCCCAAGCTGTTTGAACAGTGACGGCAAGCTGTGCACAGGCGATTCCATGGCGGGCTCCTGAGAAGATGAATGCCCAGAGTCTAGTTCAGGCGCCAACCAGGCCAACAACCGCTCGACGCCCTGCTGTGCCGACAGCACCACACTTCCCGATAATCGGCACCCAGGCGCTCGGCGAAGACCTCGCGCAATCGCACCAGGGGCTCAATCAGCGCCAGGATCACGATCTGCTCGATGGCCATTGCGCGCCTCGCCGTCGGCGCCACCAGGTTATTGGGCGACGGCACGCGGCACCGGTGCGGTGATGTTGCCGGCGGCCCAGGCCGATTCACGGCTGGCCAGAGCGGTGGCGATGCTTTGCACGCGGTCGGAGTCCAGTTGTTCCGGCAGCGGGTCGAGCCCGGCGCTGGCGAAGATCTGGCCGTAGGCGTTGCGCAGGTCCGCATAGGCCAGGTCGCGGCGCAGGTCGGCTTGCAGGGTGTTGAGCTCGCCCTGGATCAGGTCGAGCTCGCCCAGGCCCGCCGCCTGATGGCGATTGCGCAGCTGGGTGAGGATCTGCCCGTCGATATTGGCCAGTTGTTCGTTGGTCTTGAACTGACGCACGGCGTCCTGGTAGTTGGCGTTGGCCACGTAGATCTGCGCCAGCACCGCGATGGACATCGCCTGGCGACGGGCGGTGGCGACCTCTTCCCCGGCCTTGGCGACGTCAATGGCGGCCGGGGCCGAGATCACGTTGAACAGGTTCCAGGTGACCTTGGCGCCGTAGTCGGCCCAGCGGTTGTCCACCAGGAACGAGTTGCTGTCGTAGTGCCCGCCAGCGCTGAATTCCAGGCCCGGAAGCAGGCGCAGCATGGCTTTGCGGGTTTCGGCGGCGCTGATGCGGGTCTGATAGTCCTGCTCGCGCAGTTCAGGCCGGTTGGCCAGGGCTTCCTGTTCAAGGCTGGCGAGGTTGACCTTCAATTGCGGCACGCTGTAGTCGTCCGGCGTGGCCAGCTTGAGGTCGGTGCCCATCGGCAGGTTGATCAGGGTCGCCAGTTCGGTCTTGGCCAGGGACAAGGCCCGGCGCTGCTCCTGCAGCTGGCGCGTGGCTTCGATCAGCGAGCGCTGGTAGCCAAGGGCCTGGACCGGGTCGCCGATGCGTTGTTCGCTCATGCTCTGGCTGTCGGTCTGGGCCTGGTCGACCCGCGCCATCAGGCTGTCGATCTGGCCGAGCAAGCGTTCGGCCGCCACGGCGCGCCAGTAGGCCGAGCGCACGTCCTGAACGATGGTGTTGATCACCTTGCGGCGGCGTTCCTGGATGATCAGGCGCTGATCGCCTTGCTGCTTGGCGCTGATATAGCTGACGCCAAAGTCGAGCACGTTCCACACCATGGTCAGGTCCGCCACGCGGCGGTCGCGATCCTGGGAGGTGGACGGTTCCAGGGACTGGGTACCGGTGCGCACGCTCTGGCTGCTGGAGGCGTTGGTGTTGTTGCGACCGGCGTAACCGGCCGACAGCGCCATGCGCGGCAGCATGTCAAAGCTGGAGAGGTCGGATTGACGCTTGGCCAGCGCCTCTTCCATCACCTTCAAACGACCTTCGAGGTTGTACTTCACCGCACGGGCCATGGCCTCGTGCAGGGTCAGCGGGCCGCTCAGCGGTTCCTGATCCTTGTACATACCCTGCAGGTCACTACGAGCGCGCTGCTCGCTGACGCTGCGCTCAATCGGCTTGCTGGTGACCGCACAACCGCTGATCGCCAGCGCCAGCAGGCTGGCGCCGAACAACTTGTGACGTGTATTCATCCTTGTACTGCCCCTGTTCCTGCGCCGAAATTAAGTATATTCAAGCCTGCATTTCGCTGATGCCGACTTGTTGCAGTGCCTGTGCCAGGTCGATCATCTGGCGATGCTCCCTCTCGTTGATCTGTTGCAATTGTTGCCCAAGGGTCGGCGCGCCAAAGACGCCACGCAGGCCCTGGGCCGCATCGCCGCCGCCCTTGATGGACTTGCTGTCGAACGCCTTGAAGCCACTATCGTTGCCACCGGTGTCGCGATTGAACAGGCCCGACAACGTGCTTGAGCCAAACACCCCGCCGTCTCCACCACCGAAGCCGAGGAAACCACTGCCACTTCCGTCGCCACTGCCATCGGTGCTGAACACCTGGGCGATAAAGCTGGGAGACGAGGCACCGTTGCTGATGAAAATGCGGCCGATCGGCGGCAGGCCTGCGCCCATTTCACGTTGCTCAAACAGCGGCGGGAAGCCGATGGATGAACCCAGGTCGCCAGTCGGGCGGCCGAAGATAATGGGCTGCAACGGCGCGTTCGGCGCGCCCTGAGGCGCAACCGGGTCGGTGACGCGAAACAGCGGGTCCCCGGTCAGTGCAAGGGTGTTGACCCCAAAGTTATTGGAGTTGGCAAAACCGCTACCGGCGTTGCCAGCCAGGTCTGCCACCAGGCTGGTGTCAAGGGTGATGAAATTACTCGGGTCGTTGATATTCGCCGTCGGCGTCAGGGTCGCGGTCCAGGTCTTGCCGCCATCGCTGGTGGCCAGGTTGGACAAGGTGCCGTTGGCGACGCTGAGGTCATCCAGGTCGAAGCCGGTGACTTTCTCGCTGAAGGTGAAGGTTACGGTCGTGGTCTGACCGACGACCAGGTTCGGATTGGCGACCGAAATAGTCGCCGTCGGCAGGTCGCCGTCGATTGCGTAGTTATTGGAGATGGCAATGCCCGAGCCGGCATTGCCTGCGCCATCGCTGACCAGGCTGCCGTCGAGTACCACCAGGTTGGTGGCGTCGGTGATGCCGGCGGTGGGGGTGAGGGTCGCGGTCCAGTGGATATTGTCGCTGGTGGTCAGGTTGGACAACACACCGTTGGCCACGCTCAGGTCCGACAGGTCAAAGCCGCTGACCGCCTCGGTGAAGGTGATGCTCACGGTGGTGGTCTGGCCGATCCCCAACAGGCCGTTGGCCACTGTAATAGTCGCGCCTGGACGCTGGGTGTCGATGCTGTAGTTACTGGAGGTTGTGGTGCCGCTGCCAGCGTTGCCGGAGGCGTTGACGACACCGCTGTTGTCCAGGGTGATGACGTTAGTGGTGTCGGTGATATTGCTGGTCGGCGTGAGTGTCGCGGTCCAGGTGATGCCACCGTCGCTGGAGGTAACGTTCGTCAGTGTGCCGTTGCTGAGGCTCAGGTCGGCATTGCTGAAACCGCTCACGGCTTCGCTGAAGGTGATGGTCACCGTCGAGGTTTCGCCAGCCTTGAGAGCCGTATCCGCCACTACGATAGTTGCGGTTGGCCGCACCGTGTCGATGGTGAAGTTGGCCGAGTGGGTCACACCGGTGCCGGTATTGCCTGCCAGGTCGGCGTAGCCGGTGTTGTTCAGGGTGATCAGGTTGGTGGTGTCGTGAACATTGCTGTCCGGGGTAAAGGTCCCGGTCCAGGTGATACCGCCGTCGCTGCTGACCAGGGTGCCCAAGGTGCCGTTGGGCACGCTCAAGTCGCTGCTGTCGAGGCCGGCCACCGCTTCGCTGAAGGTGATGGTCACCGTCGTGGTTTGCCCGACGAGCAGGCTCGCGCTGCCGAGCACAATGCTGGCCGTCGGCGCCACGGTATCGACGCTGTACGCATTGGAGACGGTATTCCCCGCACCGGCATTACCGGCACTGTCGCTGACCAGGCTGTTGTCCAGGCTGATGACGTCGCCGGCATGGGTGGTCGCGGCGTTCGGCGTCAGGGTTGCGGTCCAGGTGATGTTGTCCAGGGTGCTCAGGTTGCTCAGGGTGCCGTTGGGGGCTGTCAGGTCGCCCAGGGTGAAGCCGGTCACGGCTTCACTGAAGGTGATGGTCACCACCGATGAACCCGCTGCATTCAGGGCGTCGTTACTGACCACGATGGTCGCCGTCGGTCGCTGGGTGTCGATGCTGAAGTTGTTGGAATCGGTACTGCCGATGCCGGTGTTGCCCGAGGCATTCGCCACGCCGGTATTGTCCAACACGATCAGGTTGCTGATGTCGGTGATGTTGCTGGTCGGCGTTAAGGTCGCCGTCCAGGTGATGCCGCCGTCGCCGCTGGCAAGGTTCGTCAACGTGCCGTTGCTGATCGTCAGGTCGGCGCTGCTGAAGCCGCTCACCGCTTCGCTGAAGGTGATGGTCACCGTCGAGGTTTCACCAAGCGCCAGGGCGCTGTCCGCCACCACGATCGTCGCGGTCGGCCGTACCGTATCGATAGTGAAATTACCCGAGGTGGTGGAGCCGGTGCCGGCGTTGCCCGACAGGTCCGTATAGCCTGCGTTGTTCAGGCTGATGATATTGGTGGTGTCCTTGATGCCACTGGTCGGCGTGAACGTTGCGGTCCAGGTGATGCCGCCATCGCTGCTGCTCACCGCGCTCAACGTGCCATTGGGCACGGTCAGGTCGCTGTTGTCGAAACCGTTCACCGCCTCGCTGAAGGTGATGGTCACCAGCGAGGTTTCACCCGCCGCGAGCACCGGATCGGCTATCACGATGGTCGCGGTCGGCCGTTGGCTGTCGATGGCATAGTTGTTGGAGTCAGTGGTGCCGGAGCCGCTGTTGCCAGCAATGTCGACCACGCCGGTGTTGTCCAGGGTGATCAGGTTACTGGCCTGGTTGATGCCCGCCACCGCCGTCAGGGTTGCGGTATAGGTGATGTTGTCGCTGGTGCTCAGGTTGCTGAGGGTACCGTTGCTGACGGTCAGGTCGGACAGGTTAAAGCCGGTCACCGCTTCGTTGAAGGTAATGGTCACCGTTGACGTGCCACCGACGCCCAGGTGCTCGTTGGCCACCACCACGGTGGCGGTCGGGCGTTGGGTGTCGATAGCGAAGTTGTTGGAGTCAGTGGTGCCGCTACCCACATTGCCCGACACCATCGCCTGTACGCCGCTGTTGTCCAGGGTGATCAGGTTGGTGGCGTCGGTGAGATTGTTGCTCGGGGTGAAGGTGGCGGTCCAGGTGATGCCACCGTCGCCCGTGTGCACCGCGCTCAGGGTGCCGTTGGCAATGGTCAGGTCGGCATTGCTGAAACCGGTGACCGCCTCGCTGAACGTGATGGTCACCAGCGACGTGCCACCGATATTCAACGCGGGGCTGGCTACCACGATGCTGGCGGTGGGTAACACGGTGTCGATGGTGAAGTTGGCCGAGGTGGTACTGCCGGCACCCGCGTTGCCGGCAAGGTCAGCGATACCGGCATTGGCCAGGGTAATGGCATTGGTTGCGCTGCTGGTGTTCGTGCCTGGCGTGAAGGTCGCGGTCCAGGTGATGCCGTCAGCGCTGCTCAAGCCGCTCAGGCTCCCGTGGCTGGTACTCAGGTCGCTCAGGCTGAAACCGCTTACCGCTTCGCTGAACGTGATGGTCACCAGCGAGGTTTCCCCGGCCGTCAGTGTCGGATCGGCGACGACGATGGTCGCCGTCGGCCGCTGGGTGTCGATGCTGTAGTTGTTGGAGTCAGTAGTGCCGGTGCCGGCATTGCCAGCCGTGTCACTGTAGGCAGTGTTATCCAGGGTGATCAGGTTGGCGGTGTCGGAGACGCTCGCGCTCGGGGTGAAGGTGGCGGTCCAGGTGATGCCGCCGTCGCTGGTACTCACCGCCGTCAGCGTGCCGTTGGCAACGGTCAGGTCGGCGTTGCTGAATCCGACCACGGCTTCCGAGAAAGTAATAGTGACCAGCGAGGTGTCGCCGATTTTCAGCGAGTCGTTGGCGACCACCACGCTGGCGGTCGGGCGCACGCCATCGATGGCGATGTTGTTGGAGGTGCTGCTACCGCTGCCGGCGTTGCCCGCCCCATCCTGGACCCCGGTGTTGTCCAGGGTGATGTGGTTGCTCGCGCTGACGATGGCCGCGGTCGGGGTGAAGGTCGCGGTCCAGGTAATGTTGTCGCTGGTACTCAGGTTGCTCAGGACGCCGTTGCTCACCGTCAGGTCGGCCAGGGTGAAACCGCTCACGGCTTCGCTGAAGGTGATGGTCACCGGGGAGGTTTGGCCGATCCCCAGGTTGGTGTTGCCGAACACGATGGTCGCGGTCGGGCGCTCGGTATCGACGGCATAGGTGTTGGAGCTGGTGCTGCCGCTGCCGGCGTTGCCCGCAGCGTCGGTAATCAACGTGTTGTTCAGGGTGACCAGATCACCACTGTGGGTAACCCCACTGTTGGCGGTGAGGACGGCCGTCCAGTGGGTGCCATCGACCTGGACCAGGTTGCTCAGTACGCCATTGGATGCGCTCAGGTCGCTCAGGTCCAGATCGTTGACCGTTTCGCTGAAGGTGATGGTCACCTGAGACGAACCGCCAATGTTGAGCGCGGTGTTGGACACCACGATGCCCGCGGTCGGCCGCACGGTATCGATCACGTAGGCGTTGGACGTGCTGGTGCCGGTGCCCGCGTTGCTTGCGGTATCGGTATACAGCGTGTTGTCCAGGGAGATGCTGTTGCCGCTGCTGTTGTTGCCGGCCGCCGGGGTCAGGGTGGCGGTCCAGTGGATGTTGTCGCTGGTGGCCAGGTTGCTCAGGGTGCCGTTGGTTGCCGTCATGTCCGACAGACTGAAACCACTCACTGCCTCGTTGAACGTGATGTGCACTTGGGACGAGCCACCGACTTTCAACGCGGGACTGTCGACCACGATGGTCGCGCTCGGGCGCTCGGTGTCGACGGTGTAGCTGTTGGACGTGGTGGTGCCGATGCCTGCCAAACCCAGCGACTGGCTGGTGACACCGGTGTTGTCCAAGGTGATCTGGCCGGCACTGCTGGCGACGTTCGCGTTCGGGGTGAAGGTCGCGGTCCAGGTCTTGTTATCGCTGGTGGTCAGGTTAGTGAGAACCCCGTTGGCAGCTGTCAGGTCAGCCAGGGTGAAACCGTTGACGGCTTCGCTGAAGGTAATGGTCACCTGCGACGTGCTGCCGATATGCTGGGCTGGGGTTGCAACCACGATGGTTGCGGTCGGGTTCGGCACATAGGCATTGTCCGACGTACCGCCGATATCGTTGAACAGGCCATTGACCGCCGTCGGTTTGTTGCCGGCCGTGCCGGCACTGGCCAGGCCGCCATTGCCGCTGGCGCCGGAGTTGGCGCTACCGCCCAGGCTGGCGAAGTTGGCCGCCGTGATCAGCACCGAACCCTTGTTCCAGATTGCGCCGACGCCCAGGCCACCGTCGCCGCCATTGGTGGTGCTGCCGCTGTTCAGGGAGCCACCACCGCCGCCACCGCCGCCAGCACCGATGTTACCGGTAATCGCCGAGGTGCCGATGATGGTCAATTTGGCGCCAGCGGCGTTGTAGATACCGCCCGCAGCACCACCCCCCTTGCCACCGAGGGCGTTCCAGCCGGCACCGCCGCCACCGCCGCCGATCGATATTCCGCCGACGGCCGCAGCGCCGCCGGCGCTGCCGTTGGAGTAGCCGTAGGGGTTGGTCGAGCCCGCGCCGGCGCTGCCCGAGCCACCCTTGCCGCCCATCACAACCAGGTTATACCCGCCTCCCGTACCGCCCTGGTTGGCCGAGCCAGCGGCGCCAGCGTAGTTGCCAGTACCACTGCCGGTGCTGCCGCCATGCCCGCCGATGCCGTTGCCCAATGCCCCGCCACCACCCCCGGCGCCGCCGACCGCGCCACCGGTGACACCGCCACCGCCACCGCCACCGGAAGCCGCGTTTGCCGTGACGCTGACGTTTCTCAGCGTCAGGTCGCCGAAGTTGCTGAGCCCCGCGCCCAGCGAGTTGCCCGCACTGGTACCGCTGCCGCCATTGCCACCGTTACCGGCAATCAGGCCACGGGTAATCACCAGGCCGTCGAAGGTCACGGTGGTACCGCTGTTGACCTGGATCACGCTGGTCTTGTACTGCCCGTCCAGGGTTACCTCGGCAACGCCGTCATTGTTCAGGTCGCCGTCGAGGGTGATGTTCTTGGTGACCACCAACTGGCTGTTCAACAGTACGGTCATGCCGTTGTTGAAGGTCACGATGTCGCCGTTCTGCGAGGACGCCAGCGCCGCGCGCAGGGAGCCGACCCCCGAATCATTGCCGTTGGTCGCGGTCCAGGTCGCCAGGCCCCACTGGTAATCGTTCATCACCTGTTGCGACAGCAGGGGCGTGCTTTCGATGGCGCCGGTTGCGATTTCCAACGTCCAGTCGCCACCCAGGCCGGTGCGGTTGGTGGAGGCAGCAATGTCACGCCCGGTGTACTGCGCCAGGGAATCGACGAAGCTCACGCCGCGCTCGCCTTCGGCAGTGTTGCAGGCGTAGATCAGGATATCGCCGCCCACGTTCATGTCTTTGCCGATCTGACCCAGCACATCGGCGCGCGCCGCGACGTTGTCCGCCGACAGGTAGGTGCTGCCCAGCCACAAATCACCGGTATTGCCGTGGGCAATGATCTCCACGGTGCTCACGCCCTGGTGGCTGCCCAGGTAATCGGCGATCTGTTGCAGGCCGTCCTTGCTGCCGTCCAGCACCACAACCTGAGTGCCGGGAGCGACGCCCTTGAGCAGGCTGTCGAAGTCCTTGACCCGCGAGTCGACAAACACCACGGCCTGGCCGGGCACGGCAACAGGTGCGGTCGCCGGGGTGGCATCCGCCTGACCATGGGTGTCCTTGGCAGCAGTGGGCTGGTCTGCGGTGGGCGGCTTGGCCGCGTCCACGGTCGAGTGGTTATCGGCCGCCGTCGCCACAGTCGCCGCCACGGCGCCGTCGAACAACATGCGCGGTTCCAGGGACATGATCATGGGCGAACCCAGGGACCGGGCTGCGGCTGTTGCCCGCGCTACTCCACGCGACTTCTGTTTATTCCACCACATGAGACTCACCCGGGATCGAACGTCTGAAACTCAGGAAAAAACCGCGGTCAATGACTCGCAGGGTTGTTTTTGATACGAATCACATTGGCGGCGCTGGAGGCACCATCCAGCCAGAACGACAGCTTGGAATACTGTTCGAACAAGTCCGGCGGCAAAATCGTGGTGCGTGTCTCAAAGGCCACCTTGCGCTTGACCTTATGCAGCCCGGCCACGCCCAGGGCTTCATCGAAGGCCGGGGCGTCATAGGCGAGGTTGTCGAAGTCGTGCTCGAACCAGGGCTCGCCGATGAACTCGTAGACCAGGCGCAGTACACGCTCAGGCGCCTGGCTCAGCAGGTCGTAGTCTATAATCAGCAAAGAGTCGGCCTGTTCGCCGTAATAGGCTTCCTTGAGCGCCGCCCAGGCAAACCCCACCAGGCGATTACGCTGGGCCAAGGTTTCGACCCGGCTGTAGACGGTGTTGCGCTCACCGTCATCATTGAACAGCTTGGTGTTCTCGAAAGGATTGGCGCGGTACAGACGCTCGATGCTGTCCATGACCCAGGCGACATTGCGCACACAAGCGATGACCTTGGCCTGGGGAAACAAGTCGCGAATAGCCGGGAGACGAGCGGACCACTGCCGATTGGTGTCGAACACCACGGACTTGTCGACCTGGTCGGCGTAATAGGCGTCGAACAAACCGCCCAGCAGGCGGCGACGTACATCCGTGTTGATGACCGCGCCAAACTCACTGCCGGCACTGCACTGGCCAAGTACACCGGCAAACAGCGCACCGACAGGGCTGGTCATGCCCGCATGAAAACGCGGATTCTGTAAAAGAATGGCGGACAACAGGGTCGAACCCGAACGCGGCAACCCGGAAATGAAGTGAAAACGGCTCAATCCTTTCACCCTTACTGGCAGTCCTTTGTAGGACAAAGCGTAGCGTAAGAAATCATTTCAGACCAATATTACTTTGCCATCAACTGGTTTAATTCGGCATGAATGCCCTTTGTTTTCGGGGCTATGCGATATATCCGACGAATGACACCTATTGCGCCTCAGGGCCCCACACAGGTCAGATGACAAACCTCATATAAAACTGCCTGTGTATCACCCCCTGCATGCTGGTCAATGGCTCGCCAGTTCTTCGGAATCGAGGGGAATTCGTCAGGGGCTACCCGGCTCATCACCAGCCATACCCGGCCGTTGCCAATGGGAAGATCGTTCAAGTCGTCCAGATAAACCCCGGCGTCGGGCTCGATCAAGGTACCGAAGCCGTAGGCATTGGGCCGGGTTGACGCACCATTGGCCGCCGGCGGGGTGTAGAGACGGGGTGCGGTTGCGCTTTTATCGTAATAACCCCAGGTGAGGTACCAGAACATATCCCCCAGGACTACCTGGTCACCGGCCACGGTGTGCTGGTTCATATAGTCGACCATGTTGCTGAATTGATCATCGGGGTCGACCGTGTAGTTGTTCTTCAGCCCCACGACCGAAGCGCCCAGTACCACGGCCAGCAGCACCGCCGCCAAGGTTCTGTGGCGCAGGGCCAGGCGGTCGATGGCCAACGCCAGGACAATCGGCAAACCCAGGGCCGGCGCGGTCAAATAGCGGTCGATAAACACCGGCGAAATAAACGATATCGCAAACACCAGCAGCACCGGCAAGGTGCAATAGATCACTACCAGCGTGGCGAAGCGGTAGCGGCTGCGGTCGTTCCACAGCACATAACCGAGTACCGCCGTAACCACAGTCGGCAACGTGAGTAACAGCCACGCCGGCATGGTTTCTCCATCATCCAGCGCCAACAGCTGCCAGACCATCGACGGCAGTGAACGCCAGGTGACCGGCAACTCCCACCCCACATCGTTGCCGGCCTTCAGCTCGTCCATGTGCAGTACCAGGTCGATCAGCCCGGGCAGCCAGGGCGCAAACAGCAGCACAATCGCGACGTTGGCCAGCCACCAGTCGTGACGGCCGATAAAACGCTGGCGTGCACCAGGCACGGGCCCGAGCAGCGCCACATACAACCAGTGGGCAAGCACACACAAGGCCGCGAAATAATGGGTGTAGAACGCCGCCGTCATCAGCAACGCGTAGAGCACCAGGTAACGCGAACGCTGCGGCGCCTTCACCCAATACACCAGCGCGAGGGTCGCCCCCAACAGCCAGACACCCAGCAACGAGTACATGCGGATTTCCTGGCTGTAGCGCACCGCCGTGGGCAGCAGGGCCAGCAGCAGGCAGGCCAGCAACGTGGCCCGGCGCGTGGCGATCAGGTGCACCAGCCAGGTGCCGAGAAACACCGCGACCACCCCCGGCAATGCGCTGAGCAGGCGGAGCGACAGGATGGAGTCGCCAAACACCGCGATCCAGCCGTGCAGCAGCATGAAATACAGCGGCGGGTGCACATCGTGGGCCGCATGGAACCAGATGCCGGGCAACGCGTAATGGGCCAGCAAAAGGCTGGAGCCTTCATCGCCCCAGATCGCCGCCGCCGTCAACTCATAGCAGCGCACCCCCAGGGCCAGCGCCAGGAGCGGCAGTAACCAGGGTTCGCGAAGCAATTGGAAAAGAGAGCGTGCAGGTGGAACAGGCTGACAAGTGCTCATTGTTTCATCACGACTCGGAACGCCCATTACCACCCTCTGGAATCGACAGCAGCACCCGGCTGGGTGCTCGAACGCGCTGATTGTAGGCCGAAAGCAGGCCCAGCGGCCGGTGTAATCCCACCCCTACACCACAGCGAGGCCAAAAAGCGGACGAAGTGCGAACCCGCGTCTAGGCTGTGGGGCGGTGCGCCAGGTTTGCATCGCGCGGCGTATCTCATCCGACACTTGGCAGGAGAGGTTTTCATGGAAGTTTTTCTCGGTACGGTTCAGATGTTCGCTTTCAACTACGCCCCCCAGGGATGGGCCTATTGCAACGGCCAGTTGGTATCGATCGCGCAAAACAGCGCACTGTTTGCCTTGTTGGGCACGGTCTATGGCGGTGACGGCCAGAACACTTTTGCCCTACCCAACCTGCAAGGCCGTGCACCGATCCACATGGGCAATGGCGGCGGCCTGACGCCACGGGTCATCGGTGAAGTCGGCGGCACCGAAAAGTCGAGCATCCTGAGCGGCAACCTTCCGACCCAACTGATCCCCACCACCGGCCTGACGGTCACCACCACCATCAACCTGGCCAACGAACCCAGTGCCGCCGCCACCACACCAACCAGCACCAATGCCTACATCGGCGCCTCCAGCACGGGGGGCCCAGGCTCGGCGGCGATCTACTCCGACAAACCCGGCAGCGCACCCGTCGCCCTCAAAGGCGCCAGCAGCACCTTGGGCGGCAACCTGACGGTTCCAGGCGGCAACCAGCCGTTGCCAACAATGGCACCCTACCTCGCGCTGAATTTCAGCATCGCCCTGACAGGGATTTTCCCGCCCCGCCCGTAAACCGCTCCAACACCGGGGCAAACACCCCGGTGCCCGCCGCAACTATCGGAGACGCCCCATGCTGCAACAGGTCTGCAACGAACACTTCCAGCCCCTGATCAACCAGTCCTGCCCGCTGCAACTGCCCGATGGCCGAGTACTGCACGTGCACATCGAGGCCGTCGACCTGCGCCCGCAATCGCGCCTGCCGGACAACCCCCGCACGCCCTTCAACGTTACGCTGCGCAGCCTTGCGCCCACGGATTTCGTCGATGGGCTGTGCGCCCTTGCGTTACCGCAACTGGGCACCGTTGAAGCCATTTTTGTCTCACGGGAGCCGGCCATGGGCCGCGACCCGAACCTTGGCTATTTCAACATTGTGTTCAACTGAGCCCCGGGTACCACACCAGCCGCTCGGCCCCCGGCACGGATTCCTCGACGCGAAACCCCAGCGCCAGGTAATGCTGGCGCGCACCGGGGTTGCTGGCCCACACCACCGTCGCCACCGGACAGCGCACTTGGGCGGCGGCTTTTTGCACGCCTTGCAGCACTGCGCGGCCAAAACCCTGGCCGCGCGCAGCGGGGACAAATGCCAGGTAGAGCACGCGCACTTCATTCGCACCGAAGTCCGCCGTCAACACGCCGATCGGGGTGTCGAGTTTCTCCACCACGTAGTGCATCGCTCCCGGAAAACGCTCGGCGATCCCCTGTTCCTGAACCTGATACTGCTGGGCGACAATCTGCTCGATCACTTCGGGGTCGGCATCGACCCACTGCAACTCCGGCCGTGCGCTGCGGTACAGGTTGTGCAAAAACGGCGCATCGGTGGGCCGTGAAGGGCGCATGGATAAACCTGCGCACGACGAACTGTCCAGCATTGATCATCTCCTTGGATCAAAAACCACTTTCGCGTACACCCAACGCCGCCATGCGCCGCCAGGCCGTCCCCAGCAATGATTCACTGCGCCCCTGCAAAACCACCACACCGCGCAGTGGATGGGGGGGCGCCGGCGCGTCGTCGAGCAGTTTCAGGCGCGCGCCATACTGCGCCTGCACCGGCTCCGGTCGACGGCTCTCGTCACGGCGTACGGCAATCGGCCCGTGCTGGTCCGAAGTCAGGGCTTCCTGGTCGAGGACGGCCACGCCGTTGGCATCCACGTCCAACAGTTCCACCGGCCACGCCGGGCGCATCGGGTCGTCGGCGATAAACCGCCCGCTGGCACCCGGCGCCACGCGCCACAGGTCCGCCTCAGCCAGGTAACCGCGCAGGCGTGTGCCGCCTTCGACAATGCGCGCCAGCGGGTCGCGGGTCGACACCCAGCGGCCTGCCACCAACTGCGGCATCAGGTCACGCACCTGCCCAGCCTCGGGCGCGCGCAGCAGCAGGCGCTCACGCCGGGCCTGCAAGCCGCGGTATTCGGCGACGGCTTCGGCCAGGCGTTGCTCCAGAATGCCGACATCTGCCGCCGTTTCGCTGCGTCCGGCCTGGCGGCGCATCTGTAATTGCAGGATGTCGATTTCGCGGCGCACGATCAGCAGCCGCGAATCAATGTCCGGCGACTCCAGTTCCACCAGCACCGCGCCCCGCTCCACGGTTTGGCCATCGACCACATTCACCTGCTTGACCCGCGACGCCACCGGTGCATGCAACGCCGTGACCCGCGCCGCCTCAAGCATCGCCGGCACCTCCACGCTGCTGCGCCACGGCACCGCCACCAGCAACAACAGCGCCAGCAGCCCCAGGCCCGTCACCAGCACACGCGGGGTATGCGCCTGCTCGCGCCGGCTCCACCATTCACGACCTTCCTTGAGAATCGGCAGGACAATAAACCAACCCAACTCCACCACCATCAGAAAGATCCCCAGCAGCTTGAAGAACAAGTGGTAGACCGCCAGCGCGATCCCGAAAAACAATGCGGCGCGCCATAGCCACGACAAATAGCCCCACCACAACAGGCGCCGGCGCATGGCGGGCGACCACGCCTCCGGCGCGGGTTCGCCGTAGCCGAACAAGGCCTCGCGCAGACGCCAGCGACACAGGGCGAAGGCGCGTCCTTGCAGGTTGTCGACCTCCCATAGATCGCTGATCAGAAAATAACCATCAAAACGCATGAATGGGTTGAGGTTGACCACCAGCGTGGTGATCCACGTCGCGCTGGCGAGCATGAATGCGGCGGTGCGCGCCGGCCCGTCCGGCAGCAACGACCAGGCCAGCAAGGCGATGCAGGCCAGCAGCAATTCGGCCATGACCCCACCGGCACCGATCAGCAGCCTCGCCTTGCGATCGTTGACCCGCCAGGCATCACTCACATCGGTGTAGAACAACGGCAACAGCACCATGAACGCCACGCCCATGCTCTGCACCCGACACCCCGCGCGCTTGGCCATGAACGCATGGCCGAATTCATGGCACAGCTTGGCGAAGAACAACGCCACACCAAACGCGAGGGCACCGCCGAGGCTGAACAGATGGGGAAAGGTCGCCAGGAACCGCTCCCAGTCACGGGACACCAGAAACACACCGAGCCCGAGCGTCGCCGGCAACCCGTAGCGCAACAAGCGCGGGCCAAATCGCTGCAGCCACGGCCAGGCACGATTGAGGAAGGCGTCGGGGCGCCACAGGGGAATGCGGAAAAACAGGTATTGGTGCAACGCTTTTTGCCACAGACTCTGGCGTGATGCGGCGGACTTCAAGACGTAGCTGGCGCGCTGCTGCGGGTCCAGCGCGGCGATCAGGTCATGGGCGCGCAGAAACGCCAGCAACTCTTCGAGCTCTGTCTCACCCAACTTCAAGCCCGGCTCGCGGTTAGCCGCGTGCAGCACTTGGGCCGCATCCCCCAGCGCCCAATGACGCAGCAGGCGCATGGCCTGGGCGCCCAACTTGAAGTAGCGGCCGCGCAGCGGGTCGGCCAGGGTCCAGCGTGGCGAGCCGTCCAGGGCCGGGGCAGCAGCGGTCAGCTGCAGGTCTTCGCGCAGGCCGGGCAACCCCATTAAAGGCCCACGCTTTGGCGCAGCCCGGCCAAGGGGCGACGCAGCAGGTACAGGGCCAACGGCGCGCGCTGGCCAAACAGCTTGGCGGTACCGCGCAGGCCGATGCGCGGTGGGGGCGATTCGTTGAAGGCTGCGTCGACCCGATAGGCCAACTGCCCGGACGGCGTCGGCTGCGCTTCATAGGCGACGCGCTCGACCCGAGCGGCATAGCGTTGCAGCGGGTCACTGTCGAGAAATAGCGCCACCTCGGCGTCCGTCGCCAGGGCGATGGCGTCACCCACAGCCAACTCGATGCGCAGTTCGGCCTGAGCAGGGTCGGCAATATCCATCAGCCGCTCGCCGGTCTGGATCGGCTTGCCGGTCCAGCGCTCGGCATCGGCGAACACTGCGATGCCATCGCGCTCAGCGCGCACTTCGCTGCGCTTGAGCAACTGTTCGGCATAGTTGCGTTCGGCGCGCTTTTGCTCGACGCGGGCGGCGAGCAAATCGATTTTCGAATTGGACTCGGCATCGGCGAACGCCCGTTGCGCGCTGGCCTTCAATTCGGCTTCCGCCACCCCCAGCGCACGCTGGGCCACATCGGCCTGGGCCTTGAGGGTGGTGCTTTCAAAGCGCACCAGCAGATCGCCACTTTTCACCGCCTGGTTGGGCTTGACCAGAAACTCGGCAATCACCCCATCCAGCGGTGCAGCGACCACCCGCCCCCCCAGCGGCACCACTTGCGCCGGTGCCAGCACTGACTGACGCACCGGAATCAACAGCCCCAGCACGACCGCCGCCGCCAGCAGTAACTGGCGCTTGCGGTTAAACCGCAGGCGCCACGGGCGTCGGGGCTGCAAGGCCAGCCAGGCGTGGCTATAGGTATCGCCCAATTGCGCAAGCAACACCTGCTCCGGTGGGCTCCAGGGCGTATCGCGAGCCAGCCAGACGCCGCCGAACACCTCGCCGTGATGATCGAGCAATGGCAGCCAGAACACGTGGGGCGCCGACAGGCTTTGCCAGTCCTCACGCACTGCCGTACTGAAAGCCTCTATCGGCAGCACGGTCGCAGGTGCAGACCGCCCCTGCTTGAACGCTTCGGCTACGGCATGCTCGACAAACGCCACAAACGGCGCATTCGGCTCGACCATGCTCACCCCGGTCACCGCACGCACTTTGCCGGCGATCAACAGCGCAGCATGGCGAAAGCCGAACAGCGCCTGCCCATCGTTCACCAGGCTGTAGGCCAGTTGATCAAGAGTGCGAGCGGCGCGGGTAAGGCGTTCAAGATCAAGGAACTGGGCAAAGAAACGCTCGGCGCTACCCGTCATGGGCGCATTCACTTAAGTGCCTCGAAATGCGCGGTGCCACTCATGCCGGCCAGCAAACCCTCGGCCTTGGGCATGCTCGCTACCAGCAGCAGCGTCTGGCTGCCTTCATCAATGCGCGCACCGAGGCGTTTGACCGTGGCGCTGAACGCTTGGCCGGTTTCGTCGGGGGTGAAACTGAAGGTCTGCCCGGGCTTGAGCTTGCCCATCCAGCGCGACGGCACCAGCAGGTGGATTTCCAGACTGCGGTTATCGACGATTTCCAGCAGCGGCGCACCGGCCGACACGCTTTCATAGCGCTGGACCTTGCGCTGCACCACCTGGCCGTCATACGGCGCCAGCACGCTGCAGCGCTTGACCTGCACCTGGTAGACCTGGGACTGGGCCTGGGTTTCGGTGAGTTTGGCTTCGGCGCGGGCCACTTCGAAACGCCCGACGGAATTCAGTGCAGCCAATTGCTTGTTATGGGCCAGCTCTTCACCGGCACCTCGGCTGGCCGCCGATGCGGCGTTGAGCTGGGCCTGGTAGGCCGAACAATCAAAACGCGCCAGGGTGTCGCCCTTCTTGAAGGATTCGCCTTCGCTGAACGGCAGGTCGACGATGCGCCCGGATAATTCGCTGGCCAGCATCGCCTGGTCGCGGGCACGCAATACGCCGCGCGCCTCACTGTCGTTGCTGACGTTCGCCGCAGGCGGATGATCCAGTAATGGGTCGTCAGCCATTACCATCGGCGCCGCAGCCATCAGGCAGGAAAAACTCAATATCCATCCATGCCACTGCTTCATACACAAAGTTCTCCCTAACGATGAGCGCAGTCTAGGGCAGCAAGATTAAATTGCCACTACCCTCAATCGGACAAATCTACGATTTGTGTAGGGCTTCACCGACGCGATTGTCAGATCAAGCTATGATTGCCGCCCTCCAAGGACCCAGGATCAAGGACACGTCATGCGCATCGGTTTTCTCTCCCCCCTGGCACTGGCCCTGCTGGCCGGTATTTCCCAGCAGGCCCAGGCCAGTTCCGACGATTCGTGCTACCCCGATTGGCGTGTCTCGCGTGACAGCCTCGACCCTTGCAACAACGTGCCGTTCCTGAGCCCGGGCAATGACAGCCGGGCCAACCTGCGCCTGTTGCTGGCGGACAAAAAGGCCGCGCCGTTGGCGCCCAAGGTGTTGAGCGAAGATGACCTGGCCCAGGGTTTCGGCCCGGTGCCGTTCCCGGTGTATCGCCTGGCCGCTGCCTCCAGTGCAGAGACCGAGCCCGACTCGGACGATTCGCCTACCGCTGAGCTGGACACCCTGCTGACGCCCCTGGGCATCAAGCGCGAGGCGTACAAAACCGCCGGCGAAGCCTTCCTCAATGGCGAAGGCAGCCGCTGCCGCAGCAACGACGATGACAGCGCCACGGCGTTTATCCGCCAAGTGGTCAAGGCCGACATGCCGGCGGCCGAGCGCGCGCTGCTGGCGAAGGCGCGGCTGCAACTGCTCACCACCTGCACCTGGGATGGCCCGGTGATCGCCGAGGCGCAGCAGATCCAGTCAGCCGACGGCCAACTGTTTCGCACCTACCTGCAAGCCGCCGCCGATTTCTACAGCGGCCGCTTCGCCGAGGCCGCGCAAGGCTTTGCTGGCGTCGGCAGTGCACAGTCGCCGTGGCTGAAGGAAACCGCGCTGTACATGACCGCCCGCACAGCGCTCAACCAGGCCCAGGCCGACACTTATGACGAAGATGGCGTACCGCACCTGGACCGTGTGGATAAGCCCGCATTGGCCACGGCCGAGCAGGGTTTCAAGGCCTACCTGAAAACTTATCCACAGGGCGAATATGCGGCTTCGGCCCACGGCCTGCTGCGCCGGGTGTACTGGCTGGCCGACGACAACACCCAGCTCGCCGACGCGTTCGCCTGGGCACTGACGGCCACCGACGAGCAGCGCAACGTGTCTGAGGATGAGCTGGTAGAAGAAGCTGACCTCAAGCTGTTGATGGTCAACAGCGATACGGTCAAGACCCCGATGATCCAGCTCGTCAGCGACCTGATGGTGATGCGCGGCGGCAACCAGCCGGCCCTCAGCCGCGCAGACCTCGAGAAGCAAAAAGCCGCGTTCGCCAGCGAGCCGGAGCTCTATGAGTACTTGCTGGCCGTGTGTGCGCTGTACATCGAGCATCAACCGGATGCTGCCCTGAAGCAGTTGCCGCAAAACGTGCCGGCAAGCCTCAACTACTTCGCCTTCAGCCAACAGACCCTGCGCGCACTGGCCCTGGAAGCCAAGCAGGACTGGAAAGGCGCCGAAGCGCTGTGGCTGCAACTGTTGCCGCTGGCAAAACTGCCGCTGCAACGCGACCAGCTGGAATTGGCCCTGGCCATGAACTACGAGCGCAGCGGCCAGTTGGCCAAGGTATTCGCCGCCGATTCGCCGATCAGTGCCAAGCAGGTGCGCTACATCCTGCTGCGCAACGTTGCCGGGCCTGAACTGCTGCGCCAACAGATCGCCCAGGCCAGCGATCCGCTGGAACGCCAGACCGCGCAATTCGTGCTGCTCTACAAAGACTTGCTGCGCGGCCAGTTCGCCACCTTCGCCGAGGACCTCAAGCAACTGCCGGCCCAGGCCCCCGAGGACAAACTGGGCACCAGTCTGGGTTATGTCTACAGCGCCAGCCAGACGCTTAAGCTGTTCCAGTGGAACGGCGACAAGGCCGAATCCGGCTACGCCTGCCCGAGCATCGCGCAAACCGCAGCGACCTTGCAGACCGACGCGAAGAACCCCCAGGCCCTGAACTGCTTCGGCGAATTTATCCTGCGCAACGGCCTGGACGGCATGCCCCTGGAGCAGGCCCGCGCCGCCGGCAGCCTGGGCAGCACCGCCTCGGACTTCAAGGGTGAAACCTTCTCGCGGCTCGACGGTTACCAACAGGTCATCGGCAACGCCAAGGCGCCGAAAAACGACAAGGCCTACGCCTTGTTCCGCGCTATCAACTGCTACGCGCCGGCCGGCTACAACAGCTGCGGCGGCAAGGACGTCGAACCTGCCGTGCGCAAAGCCTGGTTCCGCCAACTGAAAAGTGGTTTCGCCGACACCCAGTGGGGCAAATCGCTGCAGTACTACTGGTGAAACACCTGTGGCTGGGCATGCTGTTGCTGGCAAGCCCGGCATTCGGTGCCGTCGATGCCCGCGACTACGACGCCTTCTGGCTGTGGAGCGGCGTCACGCCACAGCCGGTACTCAAGCAGGCCAAGACCCTGTACATCCTCCAGGGCCAGATCAACGCCACCCGCCGCGCGCCCCAGCGCGGTGTGCAACTGATCGCCCAAGGCATCAGCGTACCGCGCCTCACCCGCGGCGACGTCTGGGTGGTCTACCGCGCCCACACCCTGCACTGGCCCGAACAGGTCTACACCCAACTGCTCGGCCAGGTACAACGCTGGCGCGACGCAGGCAACCCGGTGGTCGGCATCCAGATCGACTTCGACGCCCGCACCCAATACCTGCACGAATACGCCGACTTCCTGCGCGACCTGCGCCAGCGCCTGCCGGCCGATCTGAAACTGAGCATCACCGGCCTGATGGACTGGAGCAGCAACGCCGACCCCACCGCCATCAGCCAGCTCAAAGGCGTGGTGGATGAGGTGGTGGTGCAGACCTATCAGGGCCGCCAGAGCATCCCGGATTACGCGGCGTATCTGCCACGGATGAACCGGATGGGGCTGCCGTTCAAGATCGGTTTGATTCAGGGTGGAGAGTGGGAGGAGCCGGGGTATTTGCAGGGGAGTGAGTGGTTTCGGGGGTATGTGGTGTTTTTACGCAATCCTTGATGGATGCTTGCTCGCGAAAACCTGAGATTGCCGCGAGCATTCAGAAAGACCCGCGTCATCGTTAACGTTTTTCGCGAGCAAGCTCGCTCCTACATTGGAAGGTGGTTACCAGTCATAGGTCAGGCTGGACACCACCGTACGCCCTTCCCCGTAGTAACAATCCAGGTCGCTGGTGCACTGCGAGACATAGGTCTTGTTGGTGAGGTTCTGCACGTTCATCGCCAGTTTCACGCCCTTGAGCTTGAGCGGCGAGGCGCCCAGGTCGTAGTTCAGGCTGGCGTCGTAGACGCTGTACGACGGCACGCTGAACGCGCCTTCGTAATAGTCGCCCAGGCTTTGGCGCGCGTAGCGTACGCCCAGGCCGGCACCGAGGCCGGCGAGCGGGGTGTCGCCCAGTACGGTGTAGTTGACCCACATCGACGCCGTGAGCGGCGAGATACCAGCGGGGTGGCGGCCTTGGCGACCTTCTTCGTCCTTGGTGTACTTGATGTCGTTGCGCGCAGCCGAAGCGATGATCTCCCAGGCGTCGCTGAGGGCGGCCTTGGCTTCCAGCTCTACGCCGCGGGAACGCATGGCGCCGCTCTGAGTACTGAAGGTGTCGTTGGGGTTGGTGGTGAGCACGTTTTCCTGGTCGAGCTGGTAGACCGCGACCTGCACGAAACTCTTCTGGCCCGGCGGCTGGTACTTCATGCCCACTTCGTATTGCTTGCCGGTGGAGGGGTCGAACGGTTTGCGCTGGGCGTCGGTGCCGGTCAGCGGCAGGAACGATTCGGAATAGCTGACAAAAGGCGCCAGGCCGTTATCGAACAGGTACACCAGGCCCGCACGGCCGGTGAAGGCCTCGTCCTTGCTGGCAAAGCGGGTGCCTTGCAGCGGCTCCTTGTTCACCACGCTGGCCCAGTCATAACGCCCACCGAGCACCAGGGCCCACTTATCCAGTTTGATCTGGTCCTGCACATACAGGCCGGTCTGGCTCAGGGTGCGGTCCCAGCGGTACGGTTGGCCGAAATTCAGGCGCTGGCCGTAGACCGGCTTGAACAGGTCGATCACTGGCGGGTTGCGGTCATACAGGCCATGGAACAGCGAGCCGGAGTGGTAGTAATCCAGGCCGACGATCACCGTATGGGACAGCGCACCGGTGTCGAATTCGGCCTGGGCGATGCTGTCCACGCCAAACACTTTGTTGTTCTGCGCCCAGTCCACGCCGAAGCGCTGCAGGTAGCGTTGGTCCTGCACACCGGTGGCCGGGTTGGCGACGAAGCGGTAGCCGTGCAGCGGTGCGGTGTAGCGGTCGTCCACTTCGGCGTAGCGCGCGTTCTGCTTGAGGGTCCAGGTATCGTTGAGGCGATGGGAAATCTCGTAGCCCAGCACGTACTGCTCGCGGTTGTACTGGTTGACGCCGGGCTCGCCGATAAACACATCGCGCTTGATCTTGCCGTTGGGGTTGGCCCACAAGGTGCCGGACGCCGGCAACCCTTGGGCCTCGGGCACGCCCTTGTCCTTCTGGTATTGGGCGAACAGCGTCACACGGGTGTCGTCGTTGGGGCGCCAGGTGAGGCTGGGGGCAATGAACTGGCGTTTGTTCTCGACGTAGTTGATCTCGTCCTGTCCGTCGTTGGCCAGGCCGGTGAGGCGGTAGAGGAATTGCCCCTGTTCATCCAGCGGGCCGCTGAGGTCGATGGCCGCACTCTTGTGCTCGTAGGTGCCCGCTTCCAGCACCACCTGGTGCACCGGGGTTTCGCTGGGGCGCTTGCTGACCATATTGACGATACCGCCCGGCTGGTTCTGCCCGTACAGCACTGAGGCCGGGCCCTTGAGCACTTCGATGCGCTCCAGGGAGTAGGGCTCGATCTGCAGCGCTCCACCCGTGCTGCCGCCGCCGTAGGGCAGGTGCAAACCGTCAAGGTACAAGGGCGTGGGGGTGAAGCCGCGCGAGGTGGGTTCGTCGAACAACTTGACCCGGTCGGCAAAGCCACCGGCGGTCATGCCTGGGGTGTAGAGCAACGCCTGGGTGACGCTCTGGGCGCCGCGAGCCTTGATCTCGGCGGCGGTGATCACGTTGATGGTCTGGGGGATTTCCACCAATGCCGAATCGGTCTTGCTGCCGGACGCACTGCGCGTGGCGACAAGGCCGTCCACCGGGCCCCAGGCGCTTTCCTCGGCCTGCTGGGCGCTGATCTGAGTCGCGCCGAGCTGCAACGGCCCGGCGGATGGCATCGCCTGCAACGACCAACCGCCCTGGGCCTGCACCGCCACCAGGCCGCTGCCCGCCAGCAGCCGCTCCAGACCGGACCCGACGCCATAACTTCCCTGCAGGCCTGTGGTGCGCTTGCCTTGGGTAAGGGAGGCATCGACCGACAACAAGATGCCCGACGCGCTAGCGAACTGGTTCAAGGCCTGATCGAGACTGCCCGCCGGAATGTTGTAGGCACGCAGCGCTTCGGTGCTGTCTTCGGCATGCACCTGGGTCGGCAGCAGCGGCACCGTCGCCAGCAGGCTGACAAACAGGCCACGGCGCAAGGCGCGGGCCAAGGGTTGGATTGGGTGGTGCGGCATTGCAGGACTCCCCGTGAGAACGCTTCTTGATTGGCTTTCAAGAGGTATCCCGAACGGGGCGCGCAAACCGACAAGCATCGATAAAAAAATTTTCAGGCCCGTGCCTTGATGGTCACCCAGTAGCGCGTCACCGACTGCACCTGCACCGGTAGCGAACGCTCCAGGGCCGCGAGGATCGCGTCGGTATCGTTCAACGGGAACACCCCCGTCAGCAGCAGGCCAGACACCGCCTGATCACAACGCAACAGGCCTGGACGATAGCGGCTCAGTTGCGCGACAAACTCGCCCAATGGCTGGCGCTCGGCGATCAGCCGATGCGCGGTCCAACTGCTGGCATTGGCACTTACCGCAGGCAACGCCGAGCTTTGGCGCGAGTTGAACCACAGGCTGTCGCCGGCATTCATCTGCACCGCCGGGCCCTGCAACGGGGTGACCCGCACGCGGCCTTCATACAGGTCGACGCGGCTGCCATCGGGCAGTTCGCACACGGCAAAACGGGTGCCCAGCGCCTGCACGTCACCGGCCGGGGTTTCGACGATCAAAGGGCGCACCGGGTCGTGATCGCTGGTCAACAGGATCTCGCCACGGATCAGGCGAATGCGCCGCTCGCTGGCGCTGAAACGCAGGTCCACTGCACTGTCGCTGTTGAGGTCCAGGCGCGTGCCGTCGCTGAGGGTCATGTGGCGAATCTCGCCGGTGGTGGTGCGGTAGTCGGCAAAGGCTGCCTGCCAGGGTTCGCTGCGCTGCACCAGGTAGCCGCTGCCACCCGCCACCAGCAGCAGGCCGAGCAGTTTCAACGCGGCGCGGCGCTGGGTGTCCGGGGTGTCGCGCAACACCGCACGGGCGCTGTCCACGGGCACGCTGCCAAGGGTTTGTTGCAGGTGCTGCAGACGTTGCCAGGCGCGACGGTGTTCCGGATCCGCCGCCTGCCATTGCACAAACGCCAGGCGTTGCTCGTCTTGCAGCTCGCCACTCCAGTGCAGCATCAGCCATTCGCTGGCTTGCTCGACAATGGCCGGGGCGATGGGGGCGTCGGGCCTCATTCTGCGTACGCCACCTGGTAGCAGGCGACGATCGCGCGGGTCATGTACTTCTGCACCGAACTGACCGTGACGCCCAGGCGCTCGGCGATCTGCGCGTAGCTCAGGCCTTCGAACTGCGAGAGCAGGAACGCGCGGCGTACGTTGTCGGGCATGCGGTCGAGCATGGCGTCGATCTGCATCAGGGTTTCGAGGATCAGCGCACGGGTTTCCAAGCTCGGCGACTCGGGCTCGGGCAGGTGCGCGATGCTTTCCAGGTAGGCGCGCTCGATACGCAGGCGGCGCCATTGGTCGATCACCAGGTTGCGCGCGATCTGCACCAGGTAGCTGCGGCTTTCCTTGTCACCGGGGTAGCGACCGGAGACCAGCAGGCGCAGGAAGGTGTCCTGCGCCACATCGGCGGCGTGTTCGCGGTCGCCCAGGCGCTTGCGCAGCCAGCCTTGCAGCCAGCCGTGATGGTCGCGGTACAGGAGGTGAAGCTGTTGCTGGCCGTCAGTCGCGGTGTCCATGAAAAGCTCAGATGCATTATTGAGAGCAATTATCATTACACCTTGTTTCGCGGCTGGCAAAACTCTTTGTGGTTCAGCGCTCGGCGGTTTGCAGCGGATACACCGATTCCCACCCCCCGCCCAACGCCTTGTACAGGCCGACCATGGCCAACGACACGCCGGTGGAACTCTCCACCCACTGCTCCTGCGTGGCCAGCAGCGCGCTCTGCACGGTGAGCACGTTGACGAAATCCACCACGCCTTCAACGTATTGGTGCTGCGCGGTGGTCAGGGCGATCTGGTTCTGGCGCACGGCTTCGGCGAGGCTGTCGCGACGCAGTTGGCTGGCGTTGTAGCGGGTCAGTTGGTCGTCGATTTCATGCCAGGCTCGCAGCACGGTGTGCTGGTAGGCCAGGGCCGCTTCCTGTTGCTGGGCTTCGCGCAGGTCCAGCATGCCTTGCAGGCGGCCGCCGTTGAACAGTGGCAGGCTCACTTGCGGGCCGAAGGCAAACGCGCGGGAGCCCCAGGAGCCGAAATCCGACAGTTGCATGGCCTGGGAACCGAGGCTGCCGGACAAGGTGATGCGCGGGTAAAAATCGCCCTTGGCCACGCCGATGCTGGCGGTGGCGGCGTGCAGGCGCGCCTCGGCCTGGCGGATGTCGGGGCGGCGTTCGGCGAGTTCCGACGGCAGGCCAATGGCGACCTGGCGTTGGGTCTGCGGTACGGCGGCGTCCTTGGACAATTGCGCGTGCAGGGCCTGGGGTGGCTCGCCCATCAACAGGCTGAGGGCGTTGATCAACTGGTCCTGGCGTTGCTGCAGATCCGGCAGGCGCGCTTCGATGGCGGCGACCTGGGCGGCGGCTTCGGCGACGTCCAAGTCGGTGGCCACGCCGTCAGCCAGGCGCAGTTGCGAGAGCTTGAGGCTGTGGCGGGCGACGTCGAGGTTTTGCTCGGTCACCGCGCGGGTGTTCTGTACGCCACGCAGCTGGATGTAGTCCTGGGCGGTCTCGGCCAGCACCGATAACAACACGGCGCGGCGGTCGTTTTCCGCCACTTGCAGGGTGGCGTCGGCGGCTTCGGTTTCGCGTTTGACCCGCCCCCAGAAGTCCAGCTCCCAGGACGCCGAGAAGCCCGCGTCCCACTGGTTGAACGCGGAACGCCCGTTTTCGCCGGAGGGGTCGTTCAAGCCTTTGCCGCTGTTGCGTTTACGCTGGTAGGCGCCCGTGGCGTCGACAGTGGGATAACGCTCGGCGGTGGTCACCTGGCGCACCGCGCGGCTTTGTTGCAGGCGGCTGCTGGCCAGTTTCAGGTCGAGGTTATCGGTCAGCGCGCGGCGCGTGAGGGCCGACAGTTGCTCGTCGTGGAACACGTCCCACCAGCGCTCTTGCAGCGGATCACTCACTGCTCGGCTGGCGGCTTGTCGCCCTTGAGGTTCGCTCCACCGCGTAGCTTGCGGCGTGTGCGGGCGCTGAAAGTCCGGGCCGACGGTGCAGGCGCTCAGGCTGATAACGCTCAGGGTGAGCCAGGCAAGGTGTCTCATTGCTGGGCCACCTCACGCTGCGGCGCGACCGGCTGGGTGTCGACGCTGGCCTCGACCGACATGCCGACCCGCAGGCGCTCGGTCAGCGGTTGGTTGGGTTCGAGGACGATCTTCACCGGGATACGCTGCACCACCTTGGTGAAGTTGCCGGTCGCGTTGTCCGGCTTGACCGATGCGAAGGTCACACCCGTGGCGGGTGCGAGGCTCTCCAGGTGGCCGTTGAGCAACTCCCCGTCGAGGCTGTCGACCCGCACCTGCACGGCCTGGCCGGCGTGCATATGGGACAGCTGGGTTTCCTGGAAGTTGGCGACCACGTAGGCCTCGGCCAACGGCACCACCGCGAGGATCTTGCTGCCTGGGGTCACATAGGCACCGACCCGCACCGCGCGCTCACCAACCATGCCATCCACCGGCGCGACGATGCGCGTGTAGGACAGCTGATAGCTGGCCATTTCCAACGCGGCCTGGGCACGCTTGAGTCCACCTTCGGCGGCATCGCGCTGGGCCGTGAGGATTTCCACCTGCTTGCGCTCGGCCGCCAACACCGCCGTGGCGTTAGCCAGGCGCGCGTTGGCCTGGTCGATGCGGGTCTTGGCTTGCTGGGCGTTCTGCACGGTACCCGCACCCACGCCGGCGAGGTGGTTGTAGCGGTTCAGTTCATGTTCGGCGAAGGCCACTTCGGCGCGGTCTGCCGCCACGGTGGCCTGGGCCTGGGCGATCACCGAGGTTTGGCGCTCCAGGGTCGCGGTGGCGTTTTTCAGCTGGGCCTGGGCGACCAGGGTGTCGGCGTCGGCAGCCTGGGCGGCGGCGCGAAAATCGCGGTCGTCAATCAGCGCCAGCAGTTGCCCGGCCTTGACGCGCTGGTTGTCTTCCACCAGCACTTCCTTGATAAAGCCCGCCACACGTGGCGCCACCAGGGTGAAATCGGCGGCGACGAAGGCGTCGTTGGTAGCCTGGCGCTTGTTGCCCAACAGGCCGGGCGCGACCAGGTACACCAGCACCCCGACAGCAAACACGGCGATAACGGAGACGGCGATTTTGTCTTTGCGTTTCATGGGAAGTCCTTGTGGCTAGGTCGGTGCGCGAGGCGGAAAAATCCGCGTGGGCATCCAGAAAATCAGCAGGATCAACGCCACCGCTACAGCGGCCATGACGTAATAAAGATCCGAAGAAGTCAGCACCACGGCCTGCTCGTGCAGGCGGTGGGCCAGGCCCGGCGCATCGCCGTCGGCCAGGGGCGAGTTACCCAGGCGGTCCACCAGCATGGTCGAGTGAAAGTGCAGGCGCTGGGTGGTCAGCGCATCCAGCACGCCGGTGGCAATCACGGCGGCCAGGCCTTTGACGGTGTTGAACCAGGCCGAAGCGAACGGCCCATCCGCCGGTTGAATGCTGCCGGTGGAGAGCATCAGCAGCGGCAACACCGCCATGGGCTGCCCGAAGATTTGCAGCAGGTACAGGCCGTAGAAATCATCGCGAATCCACGCCGAGGTCAGGTGCGCGCTGCCCACGCAACACAGCACCAACATCCCCAGCCCGATCCCCAAAACCCAGCGGCAATCGACCCAGCGCAGGTTGCACAACGCCGCCACCAGCGGCAGCGCGATCAATTGCGGCAGCGCCATCAGCAGCATCACCGGCGCGGTTTGCAATGGGCGATAACCCTGGACCTGGGCGAGGAAACTCGAGGGGATGATGATCACCGAGGTCAGCACCATCAGCACGCCTGCCAGCACGATCAGGGCAAACGCCAGGTTGCGCAGGCCTAGCATCTGCAATTTGAAAAACGGCATCGGGTGCGACCATTCATTGAGCATGAACAGCACCAGCAGCACACTGCCGCCGCATAGCAGGAAGGTGATCAGGCCCGACTCGAACCAGTCCAGGCGATTGCCCTGCAGAATGCCGATCACCAGCATGCAGATCGCCGGAAACCCGAGTAGCAGGCCGCGCCAATTGAATTGCTTGAAGCGCTCCAGGCGCAGCGGGTCTTGCGGCAAACCGTAGGCCACGGCGGCCATGGCCAACAGACACGGCCCGACGATCTGCCAGAACGCCCACTGCCAGCCGACATACTCGGTCCACAGCGCAGCCAATGGCGTGCCGAGGCTCGGCCCGAAGGTGGCGGTGAGTGCATAGCCGGCCAGGCCATACAGCTTGACGTTGGCCGGCAGGAAGCGCAGCGCCACGGTCATCAGCATCGGCGGCAAGGCACCGCCCGCCAGGCCCTGGACGGTACGCAGCAGCAGCAGGCTTTGGTAGTTCGGCGCAAACGGGCACAGGATCCCGAGCACGGTGAACAGGCCAATGGCGCACAGGGTGAAGCGCCGCAGGGAAAACGTCACCGAACACCAGGGCGCGAAGGCCATTGCCGACACGGAGGTGGCCGTGTACGCGGCCACCAGCCAGGTGCCTTCGTCAAAGCCGATGTACAGCGCGCCGCGAATATCCGCGAGGGCCACCTTGGTGACCATCTCGTTGAGGCCGGACACCAGCACCGCGAGCAACACGCCGACCAGGCCGATGATGATGCGCGGGCCAAATACAGGCGGGGTGATGGCGGTGGGTCTGGCTGCGGCCGCAAGGGTGGGGGCAGCGAGGGAAGTCATGAACAGGCAGCTCGGAATTAGAAATACCCGAGCAGTTTAATCAGGCACATCCATGACAAAAAGTTACATGTTGGCAGGGTATAAGTGCGCCAGGCGCAATCCTGGATTCACTATAGAACCCTTGTGGGAGGGGGCTTGCTCCCGATTGCTGTGTGCCAGACCCAGATTTTCTATCTAATCCACCGCAATCGGGAGCAAGCCCCCTCCCACATTTTTACCGTGCATGGCTTGTAGATCAGGTGGGTTGGGCTTCCAGCCAGGTGGCGTGGCAACTTTCGCGCATGGTTTCGCGCAGCCACTTATGAGCCGGGTCTTTGTCGAAGCGCGGGTGCCAGGATTGAGCCAATACCAACGTCGGCAGCGAGATCGGCAGCGCAAACGCGCGCAGTGGCAGCTTCAAGCGGTTGGCGCTCAACAGGGCTTCCTTGGGCACCGGCAGAATCAGGTCGGAATCGGGCAACATGAACATCGCACCGTGAAACCCCGGGGCGATCATCGCCACCCGCCGCTCCAGGCCCTGGGCATTCAACGCGGTGTCGATCGGCCCACGGGCGATGCCACGCCGCGAGATACTGATATGGGAATAGCTGGCGAAGCGCGCGGCGGTGATCTCGTCGTCAAACAATGGATGGTCCTCCCGCGCGAGGCCCACGAAGGTGGTGGAAAACAGGTTCTGCACCTTCACTTCCGGAGTGACCGGCATGGTGTTACTCACGCGCAGGTCCAGCCGCCCTTCGCGCAGGGCTTCATCATCGGTGTCGCCTTCAGGCACGAAACACAGCTCGCACAGGGGCGCCATGCGCTCCATTGTGTCGAACAGCCGACCGCCATACACACCGATGAAAAAGTCATTGGCGCGCACGCTGAAGCGACGGCGCAGGGTGCTCAGGTCAACCTGATCCGCCGAGCGAAACAACAGCGCGGCCTGCTCCACCACGTTGCGCACCTGGCCTTGCAGCTGCAAGGCCTTGGGCGTCGGCACCAGGCCGCGACCGGCGCGCACCAGGATCGGGTCGCCTACCGCTTCGCGAATACGTGTGAGGGTACGGCTCATGGCTGCCGGGCTGAGGTTCATCCGCCGCGCGGCGCCCACTACGCTGCCCTCGTCGAGCAGGGCGTCGAGGGCGACCAACAGGTTCATGTCGGGTAGTTGCATGCCAAGCACTCGTGATCAGTCGGGAGTGAGCTGGCCGCAATCGTAGCAGGCTGGGTGCATCAGCGCTGCATGCCCCACCGTTTCACGGTGAGCCGCTCGAAGGTGTCGAACACCAGGTTTTCCACCAGCAGGCCGATCAGGATCACCACCGCCAACCCGGCGAATACCTTGTCGGTGTACAGCTCGTTGCGGTTCTGGAAGATGTACCAGCCCAGGCCGCCCTTGCCGCTGGTCGCACCGAATACCAGCTCGGCGGCGATCAGGGTGCGCCAGGCGAAGGCCCAGCCGATTTTCAGCCCGGCGAGGATCGACGGCAGTGCCGCCGGGATCAGGATGAACAACACGAAACGCATGCCCTTGAGGCCATAGTTGCGACCGGCCATGCGCAGGGTTTCGGACACGCCGAGAAACCCGGAATAGGTGTTGAGCGCCAGCGCCCACAACACCGAATGCACCAGCACGAAAATCAGGCTGTTCTGGCCCAGGCCGAACCACAGCAGCGCCAGCGGCAATAAGGCGATGGCCGGCAGCGGGTTGAACATCGAGGTCAGGGTGCTCAGCAGGTCACGACCCAGTTGCGTCGACACCGCGAGGGTGGTCAGGGCAAACGCCAGCACGATACCGATCAGGTAGCCCTTGATCAGTACCACCAGCGAGATGCTCACCTTGCCCAGCAGTTCGCCACTGAGCAGGCCGTCATAGAGCGCGTGAAAGGTCTGCAGGAAACTCGGCAGCAGCAGGTCGTTGTTCTGGTAGCGCGCGACGGCTTCCCAAAGGATCGCGAGCACGATCAGGATCAGGCCCTTGCGCAGCCAGCCTTGCTGCCACAGGCGTTGGCGCAGGGGCAATTCGCGCTCCACGGGGACGCTGAGCAGCGGCTCAAGGTTGATTTCGTATTCCTGGCGCATTGGGTTGTCCCCTTAGTAAGCGATGCGGATGTCGGCGAAACCCAACTCACGTTCGGCCTCGGGCGCTTCATCGAACAACAGGCGATGAATCCGCCGCGCCGACGCCTGAAACTCCACGCCACCGAGGCTGTGCAGGTCGTATTGATGGCTGTGGATTTCCGCGCGCACACGCCCCGGATGCGGCGACAGCAACAGGATGCGATTGCCCACCACCAGCGCTTCTTCAATGGAGTGGGTGACGAACAGCAGGGTGAAGCGCACCTCTTCCCAGAGCAGCAGCAATTCTTCCTGCATCTTGCGCCGGGTCAGGGCGTCGAGGGCGGCGAAGGGTTCGTCCATCAGCAGGATTTTCGGCTGCATGGCCAGGGCGCGGGCGATGGCCACGCGGGCTTTCATACCGCCGGACAGCGTGTGCGGGTAAGCGTCGGCAAAGGCGCTGAGGCCGACTTTGTCGAGGTAGTGCAGCGCCCGTTCTTCGGCTTCGCGCCGCGGTAAGGTCTTCGACGCCAGCAGCGGAAACATCACGTTCTGCTTGACGGTTTTCCACGGCGGCAGCTGGTCGAATTCCTGGAACACCACGATGCGGTCCGGGCCCGGCTGTTCGACCTTTTGCCCCAGCAGGCGGATCTCGCCTTCGCAGGGCTTGATAAACCCGGCAATGGACTTTAGCAGCGTGGATTTGCCGCAACCCGAGGGGCCGAGCAACACGTAGCGATCAGCCGGGTCGATTTCGAAACTGACCTGGTGAGTGGCGCGCACCACGCGCTCGGGGGTGCGGTATTCCAGGCTGACGTTATCCACTGCCAGCAATGGCAAGGGGGTGTGCAGGTTGCTGGCCGTGTGGCCTTGCAAGGGCGCGTTCATCTCAACTTCCTTGCAGGGGCTTGGCATCCTGGAAGAAGTAGTCCTTCCACGATTCAGGCTTGTTTTTGATGGCGCCGACGCGGTAGAGGAATTCCGCCAGCGGGTAGGTGTTTTTTGGCGTGACGCTGAATTCGAATTGCGGGTTGTCGATGATTTTCAGCAACTCAGCGCGGTCGATCTTGGCCTTGGTGACGCGAATGTAAGTGTCGGCCGCCGCGCCTTTATCGTTCTGGGCGAATTGCGCGGCTTCGGTCAGCGCCTCGACAAATGCCTTGTAGGTTTTCGGGTTGTCGTTACGGAATTTCTCGGTGGCGAACAGCACCGTTGGCGAGTTCGGCCCCAGCAGGTCGTAGGTGTTCAGCACCACATGCACGTTCGGGTTGGCCAGGGCCTGGTCCTGGAACGGCGGGTTGGAAAAGTGCCCGGTCAGTTCGGTGCCGCCGGCGATCAGGGCAGCGGTGGCATCCGGGTGCGGGACGGCGACGGTGTACTTGTCGAGGCGATTGAATTCCTTGTCGCCCCATTGCTTGGCGGCGGCGTATTGCAGGAAGCGCGACTGTACCGACACGCCCACCGCCGGCACGGCGATACGGTCCTTGTCGGTGAAGTCGGCAATGGTCTTGACCTTGGGATTGTTACTGACCAGGTAGTAGGGGAAGTTGCCCAGGGAGGCCACGGCCTTGACGTTCTGCTTGCCACGGGTGCGGTCCCAGATGGTCAACAGCGGGCCGACGCCGGCACCGGCGATATCGATCGAGCCGGAGAGCAGTGCGTCGTTGACCGCTGCGCCGCCGGACAGCTGGGTCCAATCGACCTTGATGTCGAGACCTTCCTGCTTGCCGTATTTTTCGATCAGGTTCTGGTCGCGCACTACGTTAAGCAGCAGGTAGACGATACCGAACTGTTCGGCGATGCGGATCTCGCCTTCGGCTTGCGCAGCCGTCGGCGCCAGCAGGCTGCCGGCCAACAGGCTGATACCGAGGCCGACGGTCGCGGCCAGCCGCGCAAATGGGGTTTTCCTGGACATGGTCATGCTCCGAATCAGAAAGGCGCGTCGCCCTGGATGGTGGTGCGAAACAGCTTGCGGCGCAGATGGCTCGGGCAACCGGCGGCCAGGTGGATCAGCGAGCGGTTGTCCCAGAACACCAGGTCGTGGGGCTGCCATTGGTGGCGGTAGATGTTGTGCGGCAGCACGCTGTGGGCGTAGAGCTGGGCCAGCAGGTCGCGGCTTTCGTCTTCCGGCAGGCCGACGATGCGGGTGGTGAACCCTTCGCTGACGAACAGCGCCTTGCGGCCGTTTTCCGGGTGGGTGCGCACGATGGGGTGAACCACTTCCGCGACTTGGGCAAGCTGCTCGGGCGTCAACGTCGGGCGCCAGTTGCCTTCGAATTTGGTTTCGCTGTAGCGCGCGGTATAAGAGTGCGCGGCACTGCGGCCTTCCACGGCTTTGCGCAGGTGCTCGGGCAGTTGGTCCCAGGCTTTGTGCATGTCGGCAAACAGGGTATCGCCGCCTTCGGACGGCAGCTCCTGGGCGTGGAGCATCGAGCCCAAGCTCGGCAGCTCTTTATAGGACAGGTCCGAGTGCCAGAATTTGCCTGCGTCACCCAGGCCGATGGATTGGCCGTTTTCGATGATGTTGGAGACGATCAGGATCTCCGGGTGGTTGGCCAGCAGGAACTGCTTGAGCACGTGGATCTGCAGGACGCCAAAGCGGCGGCTGAAAGCGATCTGTTGTTCGGGGGTGATGCGTTGGTCGCGGAACACCACGACGTGGTGATCCAGGTGCGCGCGATGAATGCGGGCGAAATCCTGGTCGTTGACTGGCCGGGACAAATCCAGGCCGACAATCTCGGCACCGACGCTGCCGGGCAGTGGTCGAATCTCGAACGTTTGAGTGGCAAGGGTCGCTGTTGGAACAGTAGAGGTGGCGGACATGAGTTCACTCCCGGTCAGACAGGAGAGTGACTTTATAGGCATAAGAACGGTAATTTAAATACCGTTAGGGAATATATATATGCGGTAATGTCGCAATACGTCAGCGGCGTGTCAGACCTGGCAAAACCCGCGCGTGGGCCGCCGGAGTCGCACGTTGAAACGCTTACAAGCCGAAACCGGGCCCGTTTGACAAGCCTATGGGCAGCCTCTAGTGTGCATTGGATCCAATTAGCCACCCTATTTTAATAAGGAGGATAGCGTAACCGTGACGCAGAAGCCGAACCCGTTGAACAGCATCAAGATCACCGGCCCTATTCCTGCCCATCTTGCTCGCTCCGTGATTGAAGAAACCTTGCGCAATGCCATCCTTGATGGCCGCTTGCCCTGCGGTACCGCCATGCGTCAGCAGGAGCTGGCCAGCCTGTTCGGGGTCAGCCGCATGCCGGTGCGTGAAGCCTTGCGCCAGTTGGAGGCGCAGTCACTGCTGCATGTGGTCACCCACAAGGGCGCCGTGGTTGCACCGTTGATCGAAGACAATTCGGCTGAGACCTATGAGCTGCGAATGTTGCTGGAGTCTGAAGCCCTGCGTTTGTCGATTCCCTTGCTGACCGAAGCCGATATCACCGAGGCAGACACGCTCATCTGTGCCCTGGAACAGGAAAAAGACTACACCGAGATTGGTCGTCTCAATCGCCTGTTCCACATGACCCTGTATGGCAAGGCCCCCAACCAGCGGCTGCTCAAGCTGGTGGAGCACGGGCTGAATGAGGAGGAGCGCTTCCTGCGTTTCAACCTCGAGGCGATGGGACTCGGCGAGACCTCCCAGGAAGACCACCGTGAACTGCTGAACCTGGTGACACAAAAGAAGGTCGAGGAAAGCATCCTGACGCTGCGTAATCACTTGATGCGCGGGATGGACGTGATCACAACCTATCTCGATAATCTCGACGCCGCCGCAAAGAAGACGCTTTAACAAGGCGTCAGGTCGCTCGGCTTGCCCGTCGAGCACTGCGGGGTGCCCTACCTGGCCAAGTAGCGCCCCGCGCAGAAGAAACTTCCCACTCTTATAAAGTAAGTTGCCGACAGCTTATATTATTTAGAAAAACATCTAATGCATTCATATACTGGCCAACTTGTTTAACCCGCTTATTATCTTTCATCACTAAACCAGCCACTTAATTCGACCGTGCAGTCCCACTTGCGTGAGCGCTCGTGCGCGCAAAGCCTGGTTTACATCTTTTTCATCTTCTGCGGCACACAAAAGCCCAACGTTGTTTTAGCGGCGACGCAATAATTTATAGGCATCAACTATGTACCCACCTTTACTGGAACAAAGAAAACGGCTGTTGTGCAGCCATCCGTTATTTCTGGAAATAACTTCGCTGGAAAAGTTACGACTGTTCATGGAAAACCATGTATTCGCTGTCTGGGACTTCATGACGCTCACCAAACGCCTGCAGCAGGACCTGACCTGCACTCGCCTACCCTGGCTGCCACCGGCCGACCCGCAAGCTGCACGCCTGATCAATGAGATTGTGCTGGGCGAAGAATCAGACTCACACCCCAGGCAAGGCCATTGCAGCCACTTCGAGTGGTACCTGGAAGCCATGGTCGAAGTCGGCGCCAGCACCTCGGCGATACACCGTTTCATTGCACTGCTGCACCAGGAGGTGGAAGCAAGCACAGCCCTGCGCATGGCCGATGTTCCTGCTGGGGCCGCGCGCTTCGTCAGCGACACGCTGCACATTGCGCTGCAAGCCCCTACCCATTGCGTAGCAGCCGCATTCCTTCATGGGCGTGAGCGTGTCATCCCAAGTATGTTCGAACACCTCCTGCAGCCCGATACGCTCATCCATCGCCAGGCACCGGCCTTGTGTGGCTACTTCAGGCGCCACATCGAGTTGGACACTGAACATCACGGGCCAGCAGCTGAAGAACTGCTCGAACGCCTGGTGGGTGCAGACCCGGCTTATCCGCAACAGGCCCATGACGCAGCCCTTGCCGCCGTCGAAAGCCGTATCACGTTCTGGGACGAGGTGCGCGCCGCGCTGCACGAGGTGTACCCATGAATACCGCCGGCTACACCACCATCGCCGACGACTGGGAACGCCGCGCCACCATCCGAACCCGTCCTCGTCGCCTGTTGGAAGACGACGACAAGCTGATCTACCCACTGTGCCGTCAGCCCTTGGTACTCAACGCGACCTTCATGGAACATTGCTCGCAATGGCGCGACTTCGTGCTGGTGCAAAGCTTCTATAAGTTCATCCACGATGTGGTGATTTTCGAAACCGAAATCGTCGACAAGACCGCGCGCAGCATTGCCAAGAATCGCTTCTCGGTGCCCTTCCCGCTTGCCTGTCGCGTTGATGCGATGACGGTTGTGGTAGACGAGGACTACCACGCCTTGGTGGCCCTGGATTTCATGCAACAGACTGTCGCAATGACGGGCATACAACCGATTGACCTGCCCGGGCATATCGAACTGAGTCGCGCGCTGCCGGCGGCGCAGGCGCAAGCTCCGGAACACCTGAGCGATGCTGTGGAGCTGATTGGCGTAGCCATCGCCGAAAACACCGTGACCCACGATGTCGCAGCGTTTTCCAAGGACCTCAGTGTCAAGGCCTCCATACGAGGCTTGATGGACGACCACCTGTTTGACGAAGGTCGCCACGCGCAGTTCTGGACGCGACTGGTGCGCATCTACTGGCAAGCCGCGAGCCCGGAGGACCGTGACAGCATCGCTCACGTACTGCCGACATTCCTGGCACATTACCTGACCAACGACCTGCAGAAAAACTTCGACCTGCACCTGATCGAACACCTGGACATCAACGAGCGCCTGCGCGGTGTGCTGCGCGATGAAATATCAGCGCTGGCGTTCCCCATCACCCGCCAGCACCCGTTGATGGCCAATATCATGGGCTTCCTGCAACACAGCGGCGTGCTGCAAACGCCGAGCGTGGGACAAGTGCTGAACGACTACCTGTCGGTGTCGCCATGAGGTGCCTGACCATCGGCTGGTGCGGCACAAGCAAGGCACTGGGCGAAATCAGGCCAATGCTGGAACAGTACGGCCATGTTTCAGGGCATGAGGCCACCGACCTGTGGATTGAAGACGGCAGCCTGCCGTTGCCGGATGACGTGGGCGAAACCACCTGTATAAGTCTGCGCCTGGGGATAGGCCCGTTGAGCGACGGTGGGTTGCCTGCGCTGCAAGTGCGCGCCTATGGCCATGGCCGACGCTTGTTCGCCGTGCTGGACATCGCCGAGGAGCCCAGTGGCAACGGCCAGCGATTGCGTCGGCAGGCAACAACCGCGCTGGTGGATTGGATCGCGCTGCTGGTCAGTGGCTTCTCACGTGACCCCGAGTCTCTGTCTACACGCGCGATTGCCACTGACTGGCCCGAGCACGGCCTGCACGAGCTTGAGCCGTTGGCATTTATGCATCGATTCAATCGTACGGCAAACCCTGCCCTGATCCAGGAAGCCCAGGTACCGGTGATCGAACGGGTGCAGGCCAGCCTTCACCTGTTCGCCGACCGGCAGGCGCTGAACATTGCGGGGCACACCGTGACCTACCGCCAACTGCACCTGCAGGCCATGGCGATTCAGCTGCGATTGCGCCCGCTGCTGGAGGCGCTTGAGGCGCCACCGGTGATCGCTGTATGCCTGGAAAAATCCGTGGAATTGTATGCCAGCATTCTTGCCATACTGGGCAGTGGCGCGGTGTACCTGCCACTGGGACCTGATCAACCCACACAACGCCATCAGGCCATGCTCGACAGCGCCGGGGCCCGCGTATTGCTGGATGCCGGCCAACATCCATTACGGGAGCGTTTCATTTCACTGGATGTCAGCACAGTCGAGCCGCACAACGCCAACTCCCCATCCTCGCTGATGCACGATCGCCCCTGCTCGGATATGCCGTGCATGGTGCTCTATACATCGGGCAGTACGGGCCAGCCCAAGGGTGTGCTGCTCAGCCAAGGTAACCTGGCGCATTTCACCGCTTGGTTCGGGTCCTGCATGACACTGGATGAACGGAGCCGCGTCCTGCAGTTTTCGCCCCTGGGTTTCGACTCGTCATTGATCGAAATCTTCCCCGCCCTGATTGCCGGCGCCAAGTTGATCGTACCCAGTGAGGAACAGCGACGCGACCCTGGGCAACTGGTGGAACTGCTCCGCCGACAGCGCGTCACTCATGCCTTCCTGCCGCCTGCGCTGCTCAACATCCTGCCGCCGGATTCCCCCCTGGGCGTGACGCATCTGCTCACCGGTGGCGATGCCTGCGAACCCCATGTAATCGAGCGGCTGGCGGGACGGTGTCAGTTGCACAACCTCTATGGCCCCACCGAAACCACGGTACTGATTACGCACCGGACGTTCACCCCCGATGACAATAATCGTAATGTCGGCTACCCCATCGCCAATAGCCAGGTGCTGATCCTCGATGACGATCTGCAACCGGTGGATGAGCAGGTGATGGGCGAGTTGTACATCGTCGGGCCCGGAGTGAGCCTGGGATATGTGAATGCGTCGCCGCAGGCTGACAGCCCGTTCGTCGAACTGCTGGTGCCGGGCGGCCAAACGCTGCGGGCCTACCGCAGCGGTGACTTGGCGCAGTGGACCGCCGAAGGGATTGTGCTGGGTGGGCGTCGCGACGATCAGGTAAAGATCCGCGGCTTTCGGGTCGACCCTCGGGAGATTGAACAATGCCTGCGCAGCAGCAGGCTGTATCGCGAGCTGGCCGTGGTGATCGACCATGGAAGCAGGATCTGCGCCTTTGTCGCCCAGCCCGAACCCAACGCTTCGCTGGTGGCCTTGCAGCAGCATGCGCGCCAGTGGCTACCGGACTACATGCAACCTGGTTTCTGGGTGGAACTGCCAGCCATTCCGCACAGCGACAACGGCAAAGTTGACCGCAAGGGGCTGCTGTTGCGACCCTTCCTTCCCATTTTGCAGGCCACTCCCCGCGCCGCACATACGCCGCTTCAAGCGCGATTGAGCGACCTTTGGGGTGAGCTGCTGGGCTTGCCCACCAGCCAGTTGCCCATCGATGAAAGCTTCTTTGCACTGGGCGGCCATTCGATTTTGCTGTCGACGCTGTTGTTGCGCGTTCGCGAGCAATTTGGCCGTAGTTTCGCGTTGAGCCATTTCATTGAAGTACCGACTATTCGTACGCTCGCAACGCTGATGGAGGATGGTGAACTGCCAGACGCATCCTCTGCCCAAGCGGCCATGGACGCTCAACGGGAGTGGGAAATCAATCCGTTGCAAGGGGACCGCGCAGGCAATCCGCACAAGGTGATCGTGACGGGGGCGAACAGCTTCGTCGGCGTCCATATTGTCGAGGCGTTGTTGAACGCCGGTGCCACCGAGGTGGCCTGCCTGGTGCGTGACTTGCCGGGGAGTCCTGCGATGGCTCGTTTTACCCAGGCGTTGCGTGACTACCAACTGGAACATCTGGACTTGAGCCGGGTGCGAGTATTCGCCGCCGATGTCAGCCTGCCACGATTGGGTTTGGCCGGTGACGCGTATGACGCACTCGCCACAGACTTTGGCGCCCTGGTGCACAACGCAGCACGGGTCAACCACGTGCTGGACTACGCCTCACTGACCAGGGACAACGTCGACCCCATATTCGAATGCCTGCGCCTGTGCGAAACCCGCTGCAAGAAAGTCTTCAACTTTGTCTCGACGTTGTCGGCCGCCAGCAGCATCGGCACGACGGGGCATGTGCTCGAAGCTCCGGCGGCAGCCACCCTGCCGCTGTACATCCGAAATGGCTACAACCTGTCCAAGTGGGTCGCCGAGCGGGTCCTGGGACGTGCAGTGGAGCAAGGAGCCTGGGTGAACGTCCATCGCCCTGGAAATATCAGCTTCAACAGCCATAACGGTATCTGCCAGCCACAAAAGAATCGCCTGATGTTGATGCTCAAGGGGTCGCTGCAGTTGGGCTTGCTGCCGAGGTTGGACCTGAATTTCGACCTGATGCCCGTGGACTTTCTGGCTCGCTTCATTGCGTTCCACTGCAATCGCTTTCAAGCCGATAGAAGCGTATTCAACCTGCATAACCCACAACCACTGAGCTGGGAGCACTACCTGGATGCATTCAACCGGGCGGGCCACCGGTTCGAGCGGGTAAGTACTGCGCATTGGCAGCAGGCGCTGCGAACGGTAAGCCAGGACAATGCGATGTTTGGTGTCCTCGGGTTTTACCTTGATCGACTGGATGAAGACATCGGTGACACCTCGATGATCCTCCATCACAACGCGCAACGCGGCGTTCAGCAGATGGGTGAGCAATACCCCGAAAAAGACCCGGCACTGCTGAGTAAAGGCTGCAACTACCTCAAGGCCATCGGCTTTCTTTGAACCGCTTCAGGACAACTTCATGAAACCGCTGCAACCCGATACGTTAATTCATAACCCGAACGGCCAGCCGATAGTGTCCTCTGTGGTGATCGACTGCCATGCCAATCGTCTATGGAACATGGTGGGGCAGTTTGCAGGCTTCGATGCGTTCATCCCTTCCTTGACGCATATCGAAATGATCGGCACCGGAGTGGGCGCTTTACGCACGAAATTTTTCCGCGATGGCAACCGCGTCGTAGAACAACTCAATAGCCGGGATGAGCAAGCGATGCACATGACCTGGACCACGATCTACAACACCCTGGGCGTGGCCAGGTTGTGGGCCGCAATCAAAGTGGAAGCGCTTGGAGCACACTGCTCCAAGGTAACCTGGACCATCATTGCCGACCCCCTGGAGACGGCACAGGAAGGATTTGAGCAGTTTGTGCAAGGCTTCGCAGACAGCGCGCTGGACAATGTTCGCCGCTTGCTGGGTAAGCAGTAGGAGCGAAAGGGCTCGCTCCTACTCGTACACTCAGCGGCTCAGATCTTGAAGCTGTCGACCAGCTGCTTCAACCGATTGGCCTGTTGCGACAACGCATCACAGTCTTTCAGGGTCTCGTTGAGGTTGGTCACGCCCTGCTGGTTCAGCAGGTTGATCTGGTTGATATCGACGTTGAGGGTTTCCACCACGGCAGTTTGTTCCTCGGTGGCCGCAGCGACGGACTGGTTCATGCCGTCGATCTCGACAATTCTCTGCGTTACGCTGACCAGGCGCTCACCGGCCTGGTTGGCCACCTGGACACTTTCCTCACTGGAGGTCTGGCTGGCATTCATGGTGGTCACTGCTTCACGCGACCCCACTTGCAGCGAAGTGATCATTTTATGAATCTCCTCAGCCGACTCCTGGGTACGGTGAGCCAGGTTACGCACCTCGTCGGCGACCACGGCAAACCCACGTCCAGCTTCCCCGGCACGTGCTGCTTCAATCGCAGCGTTCAGTGCCAGCAAGTTGGTTTGCTGGGAGATGCCTTTGATCACATCAAGGATGTGGCCGATATTGTCGGTGCTGGCGTTCAGGGTTTCGATCTGAGTGCAGGACAGGCTGATTTTCTGCGACAGCTCCGACATTGCCAGGATGGTTTGCTCGACCACTTTACGCCCATCATCGGCCTGCTCGCTGGCACCGCTGGCGTGCTGTGAAGCATCGGCGGCGTTACGCGCAATTTCCTGGGTGGCAGCCCCCAGTTCGTTGATTGCGGCGGCCACGCTGTTGGTGCGTGCGCTTTGCTCATCAGAGCCGATGATCGAGGCGTTGGATGATGCCATCACACGCTGAGACAGGTCATGCACCTGACGTGTTGCAGAAGACACTTCGGAAATCGAGGCGTGGATACGCTCCACGAACCGGTTGAACGCGCTACCCACCTCACCGAACTCGTCTTTACTGGTGACCGTCAAGCGGCGGGTCAGGTCGCCCTCACCTTGGGCAATGTCCTGCATGGCAATGCCCATGGTGGTCAGGGGCCGCAGTAACACTTGAATCAACAGACTCAAGAGCACGGCAATCGCGACTACGGCGATCAGCATGGCGATCAATGCAGACGTACGGAATTTGCCCAGCGGTGCGTAGGCTTTGTCTTTATCAATCGACAGGCCGATATACCAATCTGCACCGGGCAAGCCACTGATAGGTGTGAACGACAGGATGCGATCCTGGCCCTTGAGAACTACGTCCTGATTAACTTTCTCAATACGGACGTTAGTGCCTGGGTAGATGTCCTTGAGGTTTTTCATCACCTGGTCTTCGTCAGGACTTACGATGACTTGGCCGTCGCCGCTGACCAGGAACGCATGGCCGATGCCGCCGAAGTCCACCGAATTGATGATTTTTACCAGGGTTTGCAGGCTCAGGTCTCCGCCGACCACGCCGAGCAACTCGCCGTTCTTTTTCACCGGCATAGCAATAGTTACGATCTGCCCACCTACGGCGGCCATATAGGGCGGCGTGAGCATGGGTTTATCGGCAGCCACGGCTTGCTTGTACCAAGGACGCTGACGAGGGTCGTAGCCGTCAGGCATTTTTGCGTCCGGGCGCTGGGTGAACACACCGTTGGTTTGGCCAACGTAGGTGAACTGGAAGTTCGAGGTGAACGCCGGTTGATCGACCAACCCTGGAAGATCAGCAGCACTACCCTGATGGGCAACGTTTTGCGTCAGACTTTCGAGCACCAGTATTCGACCGCTAAGCCAGTTCTGCACACTACTCGCGGTGAGCTCACCGGACTGCTGGATAGACGACTCCAGATTCTGTTTGATGGTGCTGCGCTGCAGGTAATCGTTGTAAAGCGTGAATAACGCGAAGGCCAGAACCACAACGCCTGACGCGGCCAACAGAATTTTATGACTGAATTTGAGATTCATTTCATCGACTTCTTTTTGCCAAATGGGGGTGAGCGTGCCGAGAGGAACATTCCATGTAACGGTATAGGCGGCGTCTCGAGCCGCTCTATTTCGGTGCACGCATGGCTCATCAGGCTTTCGGCCAAGCGGGAGGAAAGCTTAGAAAATTGTGGGATGAATTGCCCTTTTACGTTGGAAACCGACCAAAGGTTGTCGTACAAGATTTAAAAGTAAAAAATTCTTTCCTACTACCTGTGTCGTGCTCTTAAAGCAGATCAGTGCCATGAACATGATTTGGGAGTTGGGTAGGCGTAGTTGCTGTTCGCTTACAGAGTTCATAAACCCTCTAAACGACAAAACCCCTGTCTGCATAAGCAGACAGGGGTTCTGGAATTTAATCTTGACGATGACCTACTCTCACATGGGGAAACCCCACACTACCATCGGCGATGCATCGTTTCACTGCTGAGTTCGGGATGGGATCAGGTGGTTCCAATGCTCTATGGTCGTCAAGAAATTCTGTGTACCGGAGCGTTGCTTTAGCAACGTGCCGATAAAATTCATGGACTTCTACATAAACGAAACCCCTGTCTGCGTTAGCAAACAGGGGTTTCGGAATTTAATCTTGACGATGACCTACTCTCACATGGGGAAACCCCACACTACCATCGGCGATGCATCGTTTCACTGCTGAGTTCGGGATGGGATCAGGTGGTTCCAATGCTCTATGGTCGTCAAGAAATTCGGGTACTGAGTCGTGGCCAGCGGGCCTCGCTTCAGCAAATTGGGTATGTGACAGCTGTCGGTGTTTTGTGAAATCTCGAACTTTCGGTTCATTGCGTCTTCACACACCGCAATCTGGCCTTTCGACGCAAATTGCTTGGGTGTTATATGGTCAAGCCTCACGGGCAATTAGTATTGGTTAGCTCAACGCCTCACAGCGCTTACACACCCAACCTATCAACGTCGTAGTCTTCGACGGCCCTTCAGGGGACTCAAGGTCCCAGTGAGATCTCATCTTGAGGCTAGTTTCCCGCTTAGATGCTTTCAGCGGTTATCTATTCCGAACATAGCTACCCGGCAATGCCACTGGCGTGACAACCGGAACACCAGAGGTTCGTCCACTCCGGTCCTCTCGTACTAGGAGCAGCCCCTCTCAAATCTCAAACGTCCACGGCAGATAGGGACCGAACTGTCTCACGACGTTCTAAACCCAGCTCGCGTACCACTTTAAATGGCGAACAGCCATACCCTTGGGACCGGCTTCAGCCCCAGGATGTGATGAGCCGACATCGAGGTGCCAAACACCGCCGTCGATATGAACTCTTGGGCGGTATCAGCCTGTTATCCCCGGAGTACCTTTTATCCGTTGAGCGATGGCCCTTCCATACAGAACCACCGGATCACTAAGACCTACTTTCGTACCTGCTCGACGTGTCTGTCTCGCAGTCAAGCGCGCTTTTGCCTTTATACTCTACGACCGATTTCCGACCGGTCTGAGCGCACCTTCGTACTCCTCCGTTACTCTTTAGGAGGAGACCGCCCCAGTCAAACTACCCACCATACACTGTCCTCGATCCGGATAACGGACCTGAGTTAGAACCTCAAAGTTGCCAGGGTGGTATTTCAAGGTTGGCTCCACGCAGACTGGCGTCCACGCTTCAAAGCCTCCCACCTATCCTACACAAGCAAATTCAAAGTCCAGTGCAAAGCTATAGTAAAGGTTCACGGGGTCTTTCCGTCTAGCCGCGGATACACTGCATCTTCACAGCGATTTCAATTTCACTGAGTCTCGGGTGGAGACAGCGCCGCCATCGTTACGCCATTCGTGCAGGTCGGAACTTACCCGACAAGGAATTTCGCTACCTTAGGACCGTTATAGTTACGGCCGCCGTTTACCGGGGCTTCGATCAAGAGCTTCGCGTTAGCTAACCCCATCAATTAACCTTCCGGCACCGGGCAGGCGTCACACCCTATACGTCCACTTTCGTGTTTGCAGAGTGCTGTGTTTTTAATAAACAGTCGCAGCGGCCTGGTATCTTCGACCGGCATGGGCTTACGGAGCAAGTCCTTCACCCTCACCGGCGCACCTTCTCCCGAAGTTACGGTGCCATTTTGCCTAGTTCCTTCACCCGAGTTCTCTCAAGCGCCTTGGTATTCTCTACCCAACCACCTGTGTCGGTTTGGGGTACGGTTCCTGGTTACCTGAAGCTTAGAAGCTTTTCTTGGAAGCATGGCATCAACCACTTCGTTAACTAAAAGTTAACTCGTCATCAGCTCTCGGCCTTAGAATCCCGGATTTACCTAAGATTCCAGCCTACCACCTTAAACTTGGACAACCAACGCCAAGCTGGCCTAGCCTTCTCCGTCCCTCCATCGCAATAACCAGAAGTACAGGAATATTAACCTGTTTTCCATCGACTACGCTTTTCAGCCTCGCCTTAGGGACCGACTAACCCTGCGTCGATTAACGTTGCGCAGGAAACCTTGGTCTTTCGGCGTGGGTGTTTTTCACACCCATTATCGTTACTCATGTCAGCATTCGCACTTCTGATACCTCCAGCAAGCTTCTCAACTCACCTTCACAGGCTTACAGAACGCTCCTCTACCGCATCACTTACGTGATACCCGTAGCTTCGGTGTATGGTTTGAGCCCCGTTACATCTTCCGCGCAGGCCGACTCGACTAGTGAGCTATTACGCTTTCTTTAAAGGGTGGCTGCTTCTAAGCCAACCTCCTAGCTGTCTAAGCCTTCCCACATCGTTTCCCACTTAACCATAACTTTGGGACCTTAGCTGACGGTCTGGGTTGTTTCCCTTTTCACGACGGACGTTAGCACCCGCCGTGTGTCTCCCATGCTCGGCACTTGTAGGTATTCGGAGTTTGCATCGGTTTGGTAAGTCGGGATGACCCCCTAGCCGAAACAGTGCTCTACCCCCTACAGTGATACATGAGGCGCTACCTAAATAGCTTTCGAGGAGAACCAGCTATCTCCGAGCTTGATTAGCCTTTCACTCCGATCCACAGGTCATCCGCTAACTTTTCAACGGTAGTCGGTTCGGTCCTCCAGTTAGTGTTACCCAACCTTCAACCTGCCCATGGATAGATCGCCCGGTTTCGGGTCTATTCCCAGCGACTAGACGCCCTATTAAGACTCGCTTTCGCTACGCCTCCCCTATTCGGTTAAGCTCGCCACTGAAAATAAGTCGCTGACCCATTATACAAAAGGTACGCAGTCACCCAACAAAGTGGGCTCCCACTGCTTGTACGCATACGGTTTCAGGATCTATTTCACTCCCCTCTCCGGGGTTCTTTTCGCCTTTCCCTCACGGTACTAGTTCACTATCGGTCAGTCAGTAGTATTTAGCCTTGGAGGATGGTCCCCCCATATTCAGACAAAGTTTCTCGTGCTCCGTCCTACTCGATTTCATGACTAAGAGATTTTCGCGTACAGGGCTATCACCCACTATGGCCGCACTTTCCAGAGCGTTCCGCTAATCTCAAAGCCACTTAAGGGCTAGTCCCCGTTCGCTCGCCACTACTAAGGGAATCTCGGTTGATTTCTTTTCCTCAGGGTACTTAGATGTTTCAGTTCCCCTGGTTCGCCTCTTGCACCTATGTATTCAGTACAAGATAACCATCTTATGATGGCTGGGTTCCCCCATTCAGACATCTCCGGATCAAAGTCTGTTTGCCGACTCCCCGAAGCTTTTCGCAGGCTACCACGTCTTTCATCGCCTCTGACTGCCAAGGCATCCACCGTATGCGCTTCTTCACTTGACCATATAACCCCAAGCAATCTGGTTATACTGTGAAGACGACATTCGCCGAAAATTCGATCATACTCAATTAAGAGCCACTCACAAATTTTACCTTAGCCTGATCCGTTACCAGTGAAAGTAACGTTCAGTCTATCTTTCTATCACATACCCAAATTTTTAAAGAACGATCTAATCAAAGACTAGAAATCAACATTCACCATCATACTGATGGAATGCTCATTTCTAAGCTTTCATAACGCAGAAGCAGTAGTGGTGGAGCCAAACGGGATCGAACCGTTGACCTCCTGCGTGCAAGGCAGGCGCTCTCCCAGCTGAGCTATGGCCCCGTATTTCTACAGGCGTTTCCCACACAAAATTGGTGGGTCTGGGCAGATTCGAACTGCCGACCTCACCCTTATCAGGGGTGCGCTCTAACCAACTGAGCTACAGACCCAATTTCGGGCTGCTTCTTTATCGTCTTCTTCAATGAATCAAGCAATTCGTGTGGGAACTTATGGAGCAGCTGATGTCGTCGATTAAGGAGGTGATCCAGCCGCAGGTTCCCCTACGGCTACCTTGTTACGACTTCACCCCAGTCATGAATCACACCGTGGTAACCGTCCTCCCGAAGGTTAGACTAGCTACTTCTGGTGCAACCCACTCCCATGGTGTGACGGGCGGTGTGTACAAGGCCCGGGAACGTATTCACCGCGACATTCTGATTCGCGATTACTAGCGATTCCGACTTCACGCAGTCGAGTTGCAGACTGCGATCCGGACTACGATCGGTTTTCTGGGATTAGCTCCACCTCGCGGCTTGGCAACCCTCTGTACCGACCATTGTAGCACGTGTGTAGCCCAGGCCGTAAGGGCCATGATGACTTGACGTCATCCCCACCTTCCTCCGGTTTGTCACCGGCAGTCTCCTTAGAGTGCCCACCATGACGTGCTGGTAACTAAGGACAAGGGTTGCGCTCGTTACGGGACTTAACCCAACATCTCACGACACGAGCTGACGACAGCCATGCAGCACCTGTCTCAATGTTCCCGAAGGCACCAATCCATCTCTGGAAAGTTCATTGGATGTCAAGGCCTGGTAAGGTTCTTCGCGTTGCTTCGAATTAAACCACATGCTCCACCGCTTGTGCGGGCCCCCGTCAATTCATTTGAGTTTTAACCTTGCGGCCGTACTCCCCAGGCGGTCAACTTAATGCGTTAGCTGCGCCACTAAGAGCTCAAGGCTCCCAACGGCTAGTTGACATCGTTTACGGCGTGGACTACCAGGGTATCTAATCCTGTTTGCTCCCCACGCTTTCGCACCTCAGTGTCAGTATCAGTCCAGGTGGTCGCCTTCGCCACTGGTGTTCCTTCCTATATCTACGCATTTCACCGCTACACAGGAAATTCCACCACCCTCTACCATACTCTAGTCAGTCAGTTTTGAATGCAGTTCCCAGGTTGAGCCCGGGGATTTCACATCCAACTTAACAAACCACCTACGCGCGCTTTACGCCCAGTAATTCCGATTAACGCTTGCACCCTCTGTATTACCGCGGCTGCTGGCACAGAGTTAGCCGGTGCTTATTCTGTCGGTAACGTCAAAACCATCACGTATTAGGTAATGGCCCTTCCTCCCAACTTAAAGTGCTTTACAATCCGAAGACCTTCTTCACACACGCGGCATGGCTGGATCAGGCTTTCGCCCATTGTCCAATATTCCCCACTGCTGCCTCCCGTAGGAGTCTGGACCGTGTCTCAGTTCCAGTGTGACTGATCATCCTCTCAGACCAGTTACGGATCGTCGCCTTGGTGAGCCATTACCCCACCAACTAGCTAATCCGACCTAGGCTCATCTGATAGCGCAAGGCCCGAAGGTCCCCTGCTTTCTCCCGTAGGACGTATGCGGTATTAGCGTCCGTTTCCGAACGTTATCCCCCACTACCAGGCAGATTCCTAGGCATTACTCACCCGTCCGCCGCTCTCAAGAGAAGCAAGCTTCTCTCTACCGCTCGACTTGCATGTGTTAGGCCTGCCGCCAGCGTTCAATCTGAGCCATGATCAAACTCTTCAGTTCAAACATCTTTGGGTTTTTAAGAAACCCTAAACTTGGCTCAGCAATCGTTGGTTATTCTTTGATTTCTCGCGGAGTAACTTGTGATGCTGATAATCTTGTTGACTATCAGTCTGACTCCACAAGCACCCACACGAATTGCTTGATTCAGTTGTTAAAGAGCGGTTGGTTAAGAGCTTTCGTCTCAACCGAGGCGCGCATTCTACAGCAGCCTCATTTGCTGTCAAGTGATTATTTTCAGAAGCTTTCGAAGATTTCTTCAACAACTTCAACCACTTGCGCTTGCGATCTCTCGT